>JANMIM010000841.1:0-8412 GCA_031375795.1 Bacteroidota bacterium | reverse complement strand
GGCGGCCCACGACCTTGCGCGGGCCAGACGCCGCGCGCGTTCGATCAACGTGCGGCCCGAGGCCGCCGCTCGCTCCCCGTAACCCCCTCACTTCAACACACTCCTCGAGATCACAATCTGCTGGATCTCGCTTGTGCCTTCGTAGATCTCGGTGATCTTGGCGTCGCGCATCATGCGCTCGACGTGGTACTCGCGCACGTAGCCGTTGCCGCCGTGGATCTGCACGGCGTCGCTGGTGACTTTTTGGGCGATCTTGCTGGCGTAGTATTTGGCGATGGCGCTGCTCGTGTCGTAGTCGCCGTGCATGTCCTTGTCCCAGGCGGCTTTGAGGCAGAGCAGTCTTGCCGCCTCGATCTCGGTCGCCATGTTCGCGATCTTGAAGGCGATGGCTTGGTGGTGCATGATCTCCTTGCCAAATGCCTTGCGGATCTTGCTGTATTCCTTTGCGAGCTCGTAGGCGCCGGCTGCAATGCCGAGGGCCTGCGAGGCGATGCCGATGCGGCCGCCTGCAAGGGTCTTCATCGCAAACTTGAACCCAAAGCCGTCCTCGCCGATGCGGTTTTCCTTGGGCACGATCACATCGTTGAATTGCAGGGAGTGGGTGTCCGAACTGCGGATGCCCATTTTGTTTTCCTTGGGATTGATGCTGAAGCCCGCCATGTCCTTCTCGACGATGAGAACATTGATGCCGCGGTGGCCCTTGTCCTTGTCGGTCTGGGCGATGACGAGGTAGGTGCTCGCCGTGCCGCCATTGGTGATCCAGTTTTTGGTGCCGTTGAGCACGTAGTGGTCGCCCTTGTCGATGGCCGTGGTCTTTTGCTGGGTGGCGTCGCTGCCGGCCTCGGGCTCGCTCAGGCAAAATGCACCGAGTTTCTGACCAGTTGCGAGCGGCACGAGGAATTTCTGCTTTTGCTCCTCGCTGCCGTAGGCCTCGAGGCCCCAGTTCACGAGGGAGTTGCAGACGCTCATGATCACGGCTGCAGAGGCATCGACCTTGGCCATTTCTTCCATGGCGAGCACATAAGAGATCGTGTCCATGCCGCCGCCGCCATATTCGGGGGAGACCATCATGCCCATGAAGCCGAGCTCGCCCATCATCTTGACTTGGCGGTAGGGAAATTTGCTCTCCTCGTCGCGCTCGATGCAATCGGGCAGCAATTCGGCCTTGGCAAATTCACGGGCGGCGTCCCGGATCATCAAATGCTCTTCTGTCAGCTCAAAGTTCATAGCGATGCAAATAAAATGGAATGCAAATCAACCCAAATTCATTCTTGGAAGCAAATGAGAGTGAGAAGGAGTGCGAGAGGGAGTTCGAGAGGGAGTGCGAGAGAGGTAATTCGGGACAAAAGTGTGAGTTGGAGAGTGAGTGAGGAGGGATCGGCTTCGCCGATTTACTTCCTGCCAAAAAGACCGCCAAAGAATCCTTTTTTCTTCTTCTTGGTCTCTTCTTCCATGATGTTGGTGATGGCGACGTAGACCTTGGTGGCGACATCCTTGTCTTTGTGGATGAATTCAAATGCGCCGGCCTTCATGCATTCCTGGATGATGCTCTCCTGGTCGATGCCGGAAAGGAAGAGAACCTTGGCGGTGTGGCCCATCGCAGAGATGCGCTTGAGGGTTTCCAGACCGCTGATGCCCGGGAGGTCGTAGTCGAGCAAGACGACGTCGATGTCCCGGTGAACTTGGAGGTGTTCCAGCGCCGATTCGCCGGTGATGAAGGTCGACACGAAGAAATTGCCAAAAACCTTGAGTTTTTGGGCTAGGATCATGCTGTAGATTTCGTCATCCTCGACGAGAAATACCTTTAGATTCTGCATTTGTTCCTGCCAAGTTCTTAGTGTGTGACAATCTTCAAAATCCCAATCGGCTGCGGCGTCCTCAATTCGCCAGCTCCTACTTCCTTCAAAAATCCAGCTCCCAAGAGGTGCATTTCTTCAAAAAAGCGACGCAATATATAAACAATTCCAAAAAACGACGGCCATGAATGAAAATGCAACCGATCAATCGCCGGTCGACAGCTCTGGAAACATCATCACAAGTTTGCCATGGACCTTGCTCGCGACCGCACTGTCTTTTTGGATGAAGTCCTCGGCACCTGCCTCCATGCATTCGTCCACGACTTGCTGCCATTCCAATCCAGAGAGCATGACCACGCGTGTGCTCGGACTTTGGTCCTTGATGAGGCGCAAGACCTCCAAGCCATTCATCACCGGTAGCGAATAGTCCAAGAAGACCACATCCGGCTTGGCATGTAATTCATCGATGCAATCCTGACCAAACTGGAAAGTAGTCAGATCGATTCCATCTATCTTGTTGAGCTTGTTCTCAACCAAAAAAGCAAATATCTCGTCGTCTTCCACCAAGAAGACCCTTTTAGCGTCGCTCATACCAAGTTCCCACCAAAACTATTGTTGATGTGCTAAGTTACCAGAAAAATCCGATTGCTCGATGAGCTTTGCGACATCGAGTGTCAATGGATGTAAGTAATTGCGGGGCAATGACAAATATTCTTGATCCAAGCCTGCAATTCAACTCAAAAAATCCACATGGTTCCCGAAATAGCAGATTCGTTACACTCCAAACCGATGTTAGGTTGACGGCCCTTTGGAAGCTAAATCGGCACTGAATTCAAAACTTACGGAAAAATCTTCCTTCAATTTCAGGCGTGCATCAAAGCGCTTGCCGGTCTTGCTCGTGAAGCCTTGCACCCAGCCACTTGTGAAGCCATGTGTGAGCAAGTCCACGAGGTGCGCCTGCTCCACCACCTTGCCTGCGATCTGCGGACGGATCGTGAAGTCACAGCCCTCCTTGAACCGCGAGCAGCCAAAGGCCCGCTTGCCTTTGAGGATCTTGCCTTGCTTGCATTTGGGGCAGATGCAGGCCGATAGGTCGTAGTTGGGCATGACAGACACCTCGGCCGCCGCACTCCCGCTCACTCTCCCACTCGCACTCCCACTCCGGCTCCCGACCACCTCGTGGGTATAGCGCTTCACCTCCAGCATGAATTGATCGGGCGAATAGTTGCCCTTGGACATCTTGTTGAGCCGCATTTCCCACTCGCCGGTGAGCTCTGGGCTGGCGATGGGCTTGTCTGACACCAAGCCGATGAGGGCGATGCCGCGCTCAGTCGGGATGAGCTTCTTTTTGTCGCGGGCGATGTAGGCGCGCTCGATGAGGCGCTCGATCATGCCCGCCCGCGTGGCAGGCGTGCCCAAGCCCTTTTCCTTCATCGCCTCGCGCAAGTCCTCGTCTTCCATCTCCTTGCCGGCCGTCTCCATCATCGCCAGGATGCTGGACTCTGTGTGGATGCTCGGCGCCTTGGTCTTCTTCTTGGGCAGCTCCTTTTTCACGACCGGCAGCACATCGCCGATCGTCATGAAGGGCAGCGCGTCCTCCTCCTCCTTGTCTTCGGCCTTGGGTGCCTCGGCCTTGCCTTTGGCCTTGGCCTTGCGCCTTTCCAGCGCCTCCTCTAGTGCGGTGTAGATTTCCCGCCAACCAGCCGTGGAGATCATGGTGCCTTTGGCACGAAACAATTCGCCAGCGTCTTCGAGCACGATGTCGCTGAGCTCCTTTTGGCAATTGCCGAGGAAGATGCCTATGAATCGGCGCACGACCATGTCATAGATCATGTAGTGCTCGGGGCTCATCTGCACCGAGGTCGGGTCGGTCTCGGTCGGGATGATGGCGTGGTGGTCGCTCACCTTGGCATTGTTGAAGTAGCGGCTGTCCATGGTGATGCCGATGGCGCGGGCCTTGGCGACAAAGGGGGCATAGCTCGGCACCTTGGCGAGCTGATCGAGCAGGTCGGGCACGAGCGGGAAGATGTCGTCGCTCAGGTAGCGCGAGTCGGTACGCGGGTAGGTGAGGGTCTTGTATTTTTCATACAAGTCCTGGGCCAGGTCGAGCGTGTGCTGTGCCGAGAAGTTGTAGCGTTTGTTGGCGTCCTTTTGCAGGGTGGTGAGGTCGTAGAGCAAGGGCGGACCCTCGGTCTTGGGTTTCTTCTGCACGTCCTTGACCGACGCCTTGTCCTCGAGCTTGGCGAGGATGGCCTCCCCCTCTGTCGGCTCGTCAAAGCGCTCCTGCTTGTCGCGAAACCACTTGGCTTGGAATTGCTGCCCGTCCTTTTCCAAGGTGATGATCAATTCCCAATAGGTCTCAGGCTTGAAGTTCACCGCCTCCAGGTAGCGGTCGACCAGGAGTTTCAGGATCGGAGTCTGCACACGCCCCAGCGACAGGGGCTGGCTACGCTTGACCGTCGGGTCAAAGAAGGGCGCTTGCCGACCATATTGCAGGGTATAATACTGTGTTGCATTGATGCCGACGAGCCAATCGGCCTCTGACCTGCAGCGGGCGGCGTGGTAGAGGTTGTCGTATTCCTTGCCGTCCTTGAGCTTGGCAAATCCATCCTTGAGGGCCTTGTCGGTCTGCGAACTCACCCACAGCCGCTGAATCGGTTTGCCCTCGCCCACGAGGTCATAGATGTATCTGAAGATGAGCTCGCCCTCGCGCCCGGCGTCGGTCGCACAGATGATGGAGTCGGCGGTCTTGAAGAGGCCGGCGATGATCGCAAATTGGCGGGCGCGGCCCTGGTCGCTCGTGACCTTGGTGATGAAATCCTTGGGAATGATGGGCAGATTGCTCAGCTGCCAGCCCTGGTAACCGTAGTCCTTGGTGTCGGCGAGCTCGACGAGGTGCCCGACGGCCCAGGTGACTTGGTAGCCATTCCCCTCAAAATACCCCGCACCCTTGCCGACGGCGCCCAGCACCGCCGCCAAATCCTTTGCCACCGAGGGCTTTTCTGCCAAGACGACTTTCATGCGGCAAAAATGGAATGAAAAATCAAGAAGGTATAATGAATCATCGGGGAGGCCGTACTACAAATTCGGAACCTGTTCATCGGCCCTCCCCAAAAACCTCGCAGGGGCCCGAGGAACGAGGATTTTGATTCAAGATGCGCCCCCGCCGGATCATTGCTTGGCGACCAATATCGTTCGTCGGCCCACAAACACGGCGTTGGGGAGGGCCAACGAACAGCGGGAAGGCATTGCACAAGGGGCCAAAGCACGTGATCGGACTCGGATGCGGCTATTCCAGCATCAATTTCTTCACGGCTACGCCGCCTTCATGCGTGATTTTGAGGAAGTAGACCCCGGCTGAAATGCCCGACAAATCCAAGCTGAATTGGCTGGACTCGGCGCGGGACAAATGGACCAGATTTCCAGCGAGATCGATGACCTCGACCTGCATCGATGGGTTCCAGGGGCCTTGGAAGTTCACGTCGACCTTGCCGTCCGAGGGATTGGGGTAAATGCTGAAATCAACATCGACCGGAATCGCGGAATTCGTGGCCGCTGAGCAGCCTGCATTGGAATTGAACAAGGCCAAACGCACGGGGTCGCCATACAGGAAGGAATGCATCCTGGCTTTCTGCCCCTCGCTGAACATGTTCATGCAGGAGTCGTGGGAATAGTCCATGTAGTCCTGGACCATGTCGTTGGGGTCAAAGGCTCCCCAGTACGGGTCCTCGTTGCTGCAACTGTTGCGGCTGGACTCGCAGTCGCTGGAGGAGGCCACGGTCGCATTGGGGGTATCAAAGATCGAGTCGCTGCCTGCGCAGTCCTGGTCGTCGCCCCAGATGTGGTAGAGCCCCATCCAGTGGCCGACTTCATGCACGGTCGTTCGGCCGAGGGTCGAGGGCGCCGCCACGGTGCCCATGTCCCCAAATGCGGTATATGCAATCACCACGCCATCGGTCGATTGAAGTCCGCCGGGAAACTGCGCGTAGCCCAGCAGGCCCGGGAAGGTCTCACACACCCAGATGTTGAGGTAACGATCGGCGGGCCAGGCATCGTGACCGCCCGTGGAGTCAAATTTTGCATCCTCAAAAATGGGGCTGAAAAAGCCGAAGAATTGTCCGCCCGTCGTGGATGTGCGGGTGATGCCATTGGTCGGGTTGCCCGATGGATCCAATGCCGCAAGGCAAAACTCGACCTCGATGTCGGCGGCGATGGAGTCAAACATCGCCGGCGTATTCATCGTATCCGCATTCAAGCGGCGGTAGTCGGCATTCAGGATGTCGATCTGCGAATAGACCTGGGCATCGCTGATGTTTTGGCCGGCGTTTTTGTACAAGACATGCACCACGACCGGTATCGTCAAAATGGGTGCCGAGCTGGTCTTGGAGGCAGGGTGGGCAGCCCTCCAGCTGGCGGCAGCCTGTTGGGAGGCGCGATAACCAGCGGCCAAGGCAGGATCCTGCATTTGGCGGCCCAAGACCGACATCGTGGCACAGTGTTCCGGCTGCTGGGCCATGGCTGCGACGGCAATCAATGAAAAGGCGATCAGGGAGAATAGTTGCTTCATTGGATTCTGTTGAGGTTCGAATATAGGCAGTATTTTGGAAATGCGGATCTTCGCAGCAAAGGCAGGACCATTTTGACTTGATGGGGCTTGGCCAATTTGAAAGACAGAATCATTACCTTCGTAACACTTCCCGTTTTCATCTCAAATTACTTACCCCATGCCACAACTTCTTACAGATCTTGAAATCCAAGTTGTTCTCCGTTTACTAGCACGGATTCAAAGTGCCTGGGAAATCCAAGGGAGTAATTCATGGGACACACCTGTGCCGCAGAGCCCTGAGCTATTATCAAATTCTCCAAAGTCGGTCTATCAGATCATCGAACTGCTAAGGGCGGGTGCGCATCATCTGGTCATTTCCCAGTTTGGGGACTTGCTGGCCAATGGTTCGGAACCAAGTCCCGCATTGGATATGGCGATCTCGGCATTGCTTTGGGGCGAGCATGATTTGGCTGAGGAGTGGGCCATGCGAGAACTTCAAACGATGGAGGCTCAGGATATTCATCATTGCTTTAAGAATGGCTGGGATTACTGCACTGTTGAGAGTTTGAAACTTGCGAAGGTGTTTCGGGCGCTTGGAAAGCCCGAGGAGGAAGCGAAGATGAGGAGGCGCATAAATGAAATATTGCCACGAATAAGGATGGAGAGGGATCCAGGCATGATAGCCCTGCGACTCGTTGTCGAGTTGGGTTATGAGCAGGAGACAGATGCCATTGCAAGAAAACTACCACCGCTCATTGTTGGTCATTCACGTGGCAACCTTACCCGCAGGCTGTTTCAAGTATTGCTGGCCCATGACAAGCAAATCTTGGCATGGGCCTTATTCGCAATGACCTCTGAGGACCACGATGAGCAGGGCTTGCGACATGCGGCAATGGAAGCTGCGTGTGAGCGAGAAGATTTTGAGTTGGCACTCAAGTTTGGTACCAATGATGGCTTCAAAAAGGTAGATGAATGGCCGCATTTGACGACCATTGCACGATGGCTGATCGCCCAAAAACGTACACAAGATTGGACTGTTATTTGGAAATTGGTAACTGATCAGCAGTTCGGTCTCTACCATCGATTTTCCACGGAGCATAGGTTACGATTTTTGGCTGAAATGATAGAATATGTTCAACCTGCAGACCGTATAGCGATGTTCAAGATTTCTAACAATTGGAGGCATGGAGTTGCTAACATTCCCAATCAAGAATTGGCCCAGCAAATCGCGGACTTAAATTTGGTCATTGCGGCATGGGGAGCATCCAAACCCATGGTACGAAAATTGGTTAAAGAGGCAAAAATCCCACGCACACTTGTTCGAACCGTCATGAGGGCAGCCGTGGAACGAGATTTGCCCTGTTTGCTAGATTTGATTTCTGGACCAAGGACCAAGGGGCAGATTCCCTATGATCTCAAAAGTTTGGAAATCGAGTTGTTGCGGACGAAGCGTGGCAAGCCACATAAATTGGAGCGCGTTTTTCAGTCAATGCTACAAAAAGCTGTTGCGTCCAACGATCAATTAATGCTTCATACGATCAAAAGCTTCGTAGGGCGATCTTGGGGAGACATGGAGCGGTACAAGGATCTCCTTAAACGGTATCCTTCCTCGATGGGACTTAGTATCGTTGATATGTGGCCGATCATAACGCCAATTGTGAAAGCCGGCAACCTGATAGCCTTGGAGGCAGAATTGCTAAAAGTAAATCAAGCCTTTTGCTTGACGGAGGCGAATGGAGAATTACTCGCTTGCTTGAAGAATCGCTTCGGCCTAACGGAAAAATTGGAGAATTTCTGAAGGGATCGCTCTATGCAATCCTTTCCCATTCAATTCGTCTTGGCGCTCTTGAAGGTCGCTTGGAAACTATCCCAAGGTGTATTCTTGTAAAATCCGCCACCAAAATAGGCGAGGATCGGCTCCAACTGAGCGGCCTCTTGGTAGCCTGGCAGGGGCTGGATGATGGCATATTCTTGATCCAAGAAAACCAGTGTCGGGTAGCTCATCTTGCCGCTGAGCAGCTCTGCGGGCAGCTCATGGTAGCCGCGGTGGCCCTGGGCGATGAACTTGTA
>JANMIM010000837.1:0-1119 GCA_031375795.1 Bacteroidota bacterium | reverse complement strand
CAGCAGGCCCGATCCGGCGCCGTCCTCTCCCCCATCACCGACCATCGAGGCCTCGTCGACGATGTAGTACATCTTTTTGGGGTCCTTGTTTTCCTTGAGCTGAAACATCACATTGCCCCCGGGCGTCTCGGCCGGAGAATAGATGTAGCGGTGCA
Organism: Bacteroidota bacterium; assembly: GCA_031375795.1. Classification (GTDB taxonomy): domain Bacteria; phylum Bacteroidota; class Bacteroidia; order J057; family JADKCL01; genus JADKCL01. The sequence continues at coordinate 964 of JANMIM010000837.1, read as the reverse complement.
CGGTCGAGGCATAACGCTTGGTGCGCTTGGTGATGACCTTGGCGGCGCGGCCCGTCGGCGCAAGCAGGGCAACTTTGTAGCCTTGCTTCAACAGGAAATAAGTGATGAGCCTGATCAGAAAGGTCTTGCCGGTACCCGCCGCCCCTTCCAAAACAAAAACTCCCCGGCCATGTTCGTCCCGATGATAGCGGAAAAAATCCTCCATCGCCTGCGCCTGATCGGGCGTAAGCGTCATGCCCACCTGCGCGAGAATGCCGTCGATGATATGTCGGTAGTCGAGGGACATCTTGATCGGTGGTCAGATTGCAAAGCTAGCCGAATCGGAATCACCAACGCATTCAAATCGCAAGGATTGGCTCAAGAATCATTTCACCTCCTTGAGGTATTGCCCGCGAACCAATTTCACGGTCACCTTGAATTCCAAGATGTCGAAAAAGTCATCCTTGGAGTACCCCAGCACACGCAGATTGTTCTTGAGGATGAATTCTGGAATCGGATCAATGTGCGTTTGAAAAATAATCGGCCTTAGAAGATCCGACCTTGTCCATTTCTGGTGTCCGCCCTTTCCTTTGAGTTCTTTGCAGTGCACCAAATCAAGGAAAGCTTGGAACTGTGCAATGGAAACGTTTTTAAGATGCCTCATTGCAATCAAAAAACTAACTCTAGTTCCCGCTGCTTCTGCTGGACGTCGCTGCGCGCACTCAATTCCTTATAGGCATCATTGTCTTCGAGCAGCTCTTGGTGATCTGGCGCATGAACCCTCTTTTTCCGCTTATTCACGGTCCATCCCAAACGCTCAAGCTCTTCAAAAAGTGTTTTTTTGTTCTTCGTATAAGCGAGAAATTCACTCAAAGTGATTTCAAACGAAGCCAAAGCCTCCTTTTCATTTTCCCCATACCCGGTAAGGTCAAGCGAGGGGGCATACACATAATGGGTTCCATCCTCCATCCAGAGCATGAGCCGT
>JANMIM010000826.1:0-3347 GCA_031375795.1 Bacteroidota bacterium | reverse complement strand
GATGCCGCCCGAGGAAATTGAAAAGAGCATGGCTGGGTTTGATGAACAATTGGTGAAAATGAAGGCCAATCTGTCACTGGCTTATGGTTATTGCATGAAGGAATTGGGTGGCAAGGGCTTGGAAAAAGCGTCATTTTTGCGCACAGAATTCGACGATAAGAGTATGAGCAAGGTGGTTGAAAAAAAGGATTTGCGGGTATTGTTCACGATTGCTGGTGATGCCTACGTGGCAGATGTCGACGATTGCATCAAGACGGTGGAGGGCTGGAAAATGACAGGAAAATTCAACGTGCGGCCTGTCTCCAAGTAAGGCATCCTACCGCATTTTCAATTTCCCATTCGTGCGATAGCTGTCGATGAATGCCTGAAACCGAAGCTGGATCAATTTAGGATTGAGCGGCCTGTGTACCCACCGCAATATGGACTTTTGTTCGGTTATCCCAATCCCGTTCCAGTGCGCCAACAGTGATGGATCAGCCTCCAACAGGGCCTGCTGCGCTGGTGGAAATGCAGTGGCCTCGCTGGCCAATAACATTTGGTCGGTGGCTGCGACATTGCGGCTTTCCCAAGCGCGTCGCCCGGGTTCTTGGACCATGCCCATGGCTTCGAGTTCCAAGTAGCGTTTGGAGGAGAGGGGAGACCATGCCTCCTTGGGTTTGCGGGGCGTGAAGCGGATGCAAAACCGTTGCTGGTCGATGGTTTTCCATTTGCTTTCAGACCATCCAAAACAGAGCGCCATCTCCATCGCATCTAGGAATGTGATGCTCGGAAGGCGGCTCGATTTTTTGTAAAGTCCGAGCCAAACTTCCTGCAGACCAAGACTTTGGTGGCTGTACCATTCCCAAAGTTCGCCTTCATTGGCAAAATAGATCGGCTCGTTCATTCCTCGGGTTTTCTACGGAGTGATGGAATTTTGCGATTGGCTTCGCTGCATTCGATCAAAATCCCCAAGCGTTTCAGTTGTGTGCTTTCTTGCTTCGCTTGCATGACCCACCACAGCGCAGGCTTGCGGTAGCTGGGCACCATGCGGTTGAAATTTTCCCAAGCAACCTGATTGGCCTGAAAGGCAACCTCATATTGCGGTGCGAGTACGTGGTTTTCCTGTTCAAACGAGTAGCCGTTTTGCTGATCTGGATTGCGCTCCATCCAGACCTTGCGCCCCGCGTCGGTGAGCAAGCCCATCGCGTCCAGCTCCTCGATGCGCCTGAGATTCACCGCGCTCCACATGCTGTTTTTTCTGCGTGGCGTAAATCGGATGCAGTAGCGCTTGTCGTCGATGGAGCGGCGAATGCCATCGATCCACCCAAAGCACAGTGCCTGGTCCACCGATTGCGGCCAATCGATGCTATCGATTTTGCTCCCCTTTTTGTAATACCCGACCAGCAATTCCTTGGCAGATGCATGGTGGGCCATGAACCATTTGCGAAATTCCTCTGGTGTAGCAAAATATGTGGGCTCCATGGACGATACGGTTCTGGCGCTGGATCATGCAGCTGGTCATCCATTGTTGACCCGATGCACACGCCTTCCGCTGCAAATTAGGGAAGAATTCCCAATCCATCGAAATCGATGGGCCGCAAACCTCGTCTCGATCGGTTGGTTTTCCCGATTGGCAACCGATTATGTGACAGATTCCCAGGTGTAATGCTCCAATGCTTGGCCCCTCCTGCAAAAGCAGGCAAGCCTGCCATTTGAATGGTTGCTACTCAATGATCCTGACCTCGGTCCTGCGGTTTTGGGCCTTGCCGGCTTCGGTCGCATTGCTGGCCACGGGCTGTGATTCGCCATAGCCTTTGGTTTCGATGCGGTTGGCGGCGATGCCTTTGGTGCCGAGGTAGGTTCGCACGGCCAAGGCGCGGTCCTTGGACAATTGCAGGTTGGCCTCGGTGCTGCCGTCGCTGTCGGTATGGCCCGCGAGCTCGATGCGGGCATCGGCATTGCGTTTCATAGCGGCGAGGAGGTCGTCGAGCACGGCATAGGACTCTGGGCGAATCGTGGCCTTGCCAGTCTCAAAGTGGATGTCGAGCGAAAATACCTCCTCGGCCTCATTCTCCATTTGCACCGTGAGCGTCGCCTCGCCCATGCCCTTGCCGGCCGGGACCTCGATCGTGGAGGACTCCTTCTCGTCGAGGAAGCCTTGGTACTTGATTTTGTAGATGACGCCCTTCGGAAGCAGGATGTCAAACTTTCCCGCCGCGTCGGTCTTGCGCTGCACCGACTTGCCGGTATTGGTGCTTTCAAAGAAGATGGGTTCGTTGGCGGTCGGCTTGCCTTCAAAATCGGTCACGACCACGTGCAGCAGCGCCTTGGTATCGGTGGGCTGCAAGGGGAGGGGCTGCTGTGCAATTGCAGAACCAAAGCCGAGGAGGAAGAGGACGGAAAGTAGCAATCGATTCATGGAACTCAAGTGGTTTTGATGTGCATAATGCGGAGAAGTGTAAAAGTTACGGCACTTTTTTCGGGAAGGCAAGCATCGGCTCAGCAACGCCCGGCCTCCAAAGGTCATCGGTGGGCCGATGTGCGATGTTGGTCGTCCAACGACGATGCGTCGGCGCTTCGGCTTTGTTTTGGGAAGGGCCGACGACCAGGGCCGAATTTATGCTACACGCATGGAGGCCAGCGCAACCCCAAATCTGATTACCTTTGACCATGAAATTTGCAGGAATGAGAAATCGAATAACAGCTATGCAAAGGTGTCTCGGAATTGGTTTTTTGGCGCTGATCTGGACAATTCCAGTCAGCGCGCAGCAGCCCAATTGGAAGGCGGCAGCCAAGGCATTCCAAGCCGAACTCAACCGTCAGTACAGCGACCCCGAGGACTCGCCGCTCGACAGCCTGGACCGCATTGATTTCAAGCGGCACCAATTTTATCCCCTGCGATCGAAGTATTGCGTGGAGGTCACCTGTATTCCCACCCCCGACAAGCAACCCTTTGAGATGCCGACGGTGAGTGGCAAGACCAAGACAATTGTGCAGGTCTATGCGCTTGTGTTTGAGCTCAATGGACGCAAGGACACGCTCGCCGCCTACCGCAACCTCAAGCTTGCGCAACAACCTCAGTATGCCGACGACCTTTTCATCCCCTTCAAGGATTATTCATCGGGTTTCAAATCCTATGGCGGCGGCAGGTACATCGATTGGAAAATGCCGGCACAAGTCGAGACCAAAAAATCCACGGTCTACTTGGATTTCAACCAATGTTACAATCCCTATTGCGCCTACAGCACGGGCTGGAGTTGCCCGCTTCCCCCCCAAGAAAATTACGTCGAGACCAAAGTCCACGCGGGGGTGAGGCGGTGGAAGCATGGGCACTGAGGAGAGTGAAAAGTGGGGAAGTGAAAAGTGAA
>JANMIM010000824.1:0-5673 GCA_031375795.1 Bacteroidota bacterium | reverse complement strand
TTCACTTTTCACTTTTCACTCAATCACTTCCCCCCCCCTCCGCTGGCTTCGGGCAATGATTTTAGCTTCAACTCACGGTGCGTGTTGTTGAATTTTTCGTTGAGGGCCAGGTTTTTGGTGTTGTAGGCATCGATGAATCCGTTGATGAAATCGACGTCTTCCTGGGTGCGCTTGGGGTTTTCCAGGATATCTGGGACTTCCTTGTATTCGTGGGCGGCGAGCTCCACGAAGTAGTCGACACGGGCCTTGGCGGCGTCGCGAAATGAGACGTCGCCGTGAAAGCCCTCCATCGTCGGGAGCTTGCAGAGCTTGGCGGCATCTTGGATGGCGATGCGCTGCTTCTTCATGCCTTCGATCTCGTTTTTCTCCATCGCATCCCACCAGAGTTCGTTGACCTTGGCGACGGCGATGTATTGCAAAAAGACTTCGCGGGTGTAGACATTGGCCTCCAGGATGCGGTCAAATTGCTCCTGCATCGGGTTGAAGAGCAAGGTGAGGTGGTAGGACTCTGCAAATTTGCCTTGCGCGGTGCGCAGGCGCACGGCGTACTCCATCATCTTTTTCTCGGCCTTGACCTGCGTTTGGAAATAATCCTCGAGTGCTTGCAGCGAACTTTCCTTGGCACTCACAAGCAGGGCGATCTTGGCGTAATCGTTGAGGTGCAGGTCGCGGTAGGCCTCAAACACGGCCACGGCCTCGTTGCGCAACTGGGCACCCTCCTTGAACGGGGCCATGTTGCGCAGGCGGCGCAGGGACAGCTCGATCACCTTGATCACCTCCAAACGCTTGGCCTCATTGGCCTTCACGTCGTTGCTGCTGAGCAGGAGGTTGCTGAATTCGATGAATTGCTCCCCGACCTTTTCCTGCTCGGCGACGATGTAATTGCTGTATTCGACCGGGCTGTCGGTCTTGAATTCGACTTGGGCCGAGGCTGTCTGGGCTTGCAACAACAGCATGAAAAGGGCCAAGCAAGTAGGAAGGAGGTAATTTCGCATCAATTTCAAATCTGGGTTGAAGAGCGAACATAGGCAAAAACCGCGCCAAAGTGAAATCCTACACACGCACGGGTGTACGACAAATTCGGCAGGCGGAGGAATTACGTGTTCGTCGGCCCTCCCCAAAGTCCTGCTTGTGGGCCGACGAACGATATTGGCCGCCAAACAACGATTCGGCGGTGCCGAATCTTGAATCAAAATGCTCGTTCGTCGGCCCTCAGCGTTGTTTTGGGGAGGGCCGACGAACTGGTGCCGAATTTGTCGTACACCCACACGCACTGATCCACTCCACCAACACATCAAATACAAAACGTACGGGATAGCAGATTTGCCCCACGTCCCCCAAGCCTACTTGATGCGTTCGAGAAAATAAGCCCCATGCCGAAAGCTCGTGGCCTTGGCGACCGCGATTTTTGCCTCCAGTTCTGTTTTGATGACATTCAGCCGTCCCCAATTTATCGGTGCACGGTTCATGCCGCCGGGATTTTGCACGGCGATCTGCTGAAATTCAGCGGCTTGTAATCGAGGAACCTCCGTGGGCGGCACGATGGCATACAGCTCGGTGCCCACTTCATTCACAAACACCTCCCGCAGCGTGATCGCCAATCCCAAGTGCAAGATCGGCGGCTCCTCCCCTGCCAGGAACCCCTGTCCGTAGACCACGACCAACCATTCTCCTGGCTTCCCAAATGCGCTCCCGTCCCCAATACGTGCAAATTCATAAGAATTTACCGCCAGAGGCTCAAGGATGCGGAGCTGCTGCACATCCGAATCATCGTCCTTTGCATCAGTATCATCCTCTTCCAAATCGGGGCCGTCCCCCGCTCCCGGGTCCGGGTCCGTGGGATTCACTTCAGGTTTTTCGGGCTTGACATCCCTGATCGGGCCTCTGGGTCCGCTTTGATTGGAAGAGCCTCTTTTGCTGGGTTGGGACGACAAGTTCATCCCAGGGTCGGCGGGCGAGGGTTGCTTGCCAGAGGGCCGCTGTGCCATGAAGATGAGGACCGACATCACCGCCAGCATCAACCACAACCAATTTTTAGAACGCATCAGAAATCGCATTGCTCTTCTTGATTTTGGGGGAAGACTCTATTCAGAAAATTCCAGGTCATCTACTTTGATCACACCCGTATGGTTGTCGAAACCCCTGTTAGGTGGCCGGTCAAATACAAATCGGATGCTGCTGATCTGTGAAAAATCGATGCCGTTGAGGTCAATCTTGGGAATGCGGAAACCGCGCATGATCTGCTTTCGGTTGTTGGGGTCATCGACCGGCAGCGAACCCGACAGGTCGGGATATTGCAGGCCATCGAGGTAGTCCAGCATGCGCACCTTGGCAACATTGCCCGCCGCGTCGCCGACCATGACATGGAAATCCTTGCGTTGATCGACCAAGTTGAGCGAGTCTCCATGTACCTGGCTGGCCCTGAAGCTCAAATAGGGATATGGTCGCACGTCCAAGGGTGCAAATTCAAATTCGAGCCAGTCTTTGCGGGCATCCCAGGTGGTCTTCACGGCCTGGCCGACGCCGTAGTCGGGGGCCTTGTCGAGGTCCACGGCACTGAATTCACAGGTGCCCGAGGCCCGAACAAGGGCACGGCTGCTGGCCATGGCATTGTCTGACAATTTGGCGAAGCTGCCGGAACCCTCGGGGATCGGCAAGAAATGGGTGCCTTGGAACGAGACATAATACTCCAAGTCGGGGTCAAATCGCAGGTTGCCCATGAGATATTCGCTCCAGTCGAAGCGATCGAGGCCGCGCATGTAGCGGTCGAGCCAAGCGTTGACCATGCCTTTGGCGAGCAGGTGGTGGGCTTGGCGGGAGATTTCTGCGGATTCTGCTGAGAATGAGGCATTGTCGGTAAAGAAATAATGGTTGGCGCCATAGATCTCGACCAATTCGCGGGGGGCTTCGCGGGTGCCCTTGGCCCAGATCTCGGGTCCGGCGCCATCGTAGAGGTCGCCGTCCCAGGAGCCATAGAGGCAGAGGTGGGGCACGGGCGGCTGTAGCGGCTCGGTACCGAAATTGGCAGGCGACATCGTGGCGATCGCCTTGATGGGGCGGTTGCGGTGGGTGCTGTTGTAGTTGGCGGCGTAGATGACCGCGCCGCCGCCCCGACTGTGCCCCACCAAGGCAATGCGCGTGGTATCGATGCGCTGGAAATAAGGGCTGCCGGGGGTGCGGTTCTCGGCGAACATGTATTCGATGGCATGCAAGATGAGCTCGCCCCGGTGGGGGATCCCCCACAACGTGCCCTGGCCTTGCAACGAATTGACCACATCCAAGTTCACCGAAACCACGATGTCACCCCAGGAGGCAAGGTGGTTGGCGATGAAGGTCATGCCAAGGTAATTGGTGGGCACCCCGAGTGGAATGCGGCCATGGGCGATGATGACAAGCGGATGGGGCTTGTCGTCAAAGGTCTTGCAGTCGAGGTCGTGCGTTCCCTCGTAGATGCGCGCGGCAAATTCCACCGTGTCCATGCCGTCTGGGGCATCTTGGAAGACGTAGGTCTGGCCCTTGGGCACATCGCGGGTACAAATCTTGCCCTGAGGAGGCAGCTCCGGCCCTTCCTTGTCGCAACCGCTCAGCGATACGGGAACACCCAGCAACACCAACAAAGCCATGCGCCCCAAAATCAGCCGACAGCTTCGCCAAACCTCGTTGCGCCACATCCTTCCAAAATAGCTAGGTTCCATCAAGTTTTCCGAAATTCAAAAATGCCCCTCAATATGCATCCAACAACGGCGTTTTGCAAATCAAGGACACCAAGTCCCAGATTTTGCCTTACCAACATTCCGATGCTCCCAATCCAATGCAACCATTCACCCCACCCCAAAAAAAGCCCCAGCCCAAAAACCTGCGACCTACTACCTCCCCCAAAAGAATTAATTCCCCATGCAACCTTTGCTGCAAAACGTGTATCTTGGTAGTCAAATGCTGTTTCCATTCCAAAATGACGAAAAGCGCATGCTGAAGGGACTCATGGCCAACAAGCCAGAGGCCCAACAGGAGCTCTATAAGTTGTATTCTGGAAAGATGATGGCGCTCTGCTACCGTTATGCCAAGAGCCGTGAGGAAGCAGAAGACCTGCTCCAGGAGGGTTTCTTGCGCGTTTTTCGTAAAATAGAATTGTACACAGGCACCGGATCGTTTGAAGGGTGGATGCGCAGGTTGTTTACCAACATCGCCATTCGTCACTATCAAAAAAATTCCAGGCTTCATGTCGTCTCGGGGATCGAGGATTATGAGGAGGAGCCGACAGAAAATTTCTCGGACCAGTTTTTTGCTGCCGAGGACTTGATGAAATTGATCCAATCGCTGCCAGACGGCTACCGCTTGGTGTTTAACTTGTACGCGATCGAGGGCTACAGCCACGAGGAAATCGCCGAGCAACTCGGCATTTCCATCGGGACCTCCAAATCCCAACTTGCCCGCGCGAGAAAGTCGCTGCAACGCATGCTGGAGCCTGAAGAGGTGTTCCTCAGAAAGGGGGTTGTCAATGCGTAAACTTGGTCAAAACCAACTCGATAGATTGTTTGAATCCCAACTGGGCGATGCAGAGATGCCCGCCTCAGACAAGGTATGGGCCGGCATTGCCAATGAGCTTGAAAAAGACAAGCTGCGCCGCATGGTCTATTGGTACCGCTCGGCGGCAGTGGCCTCGGTGCTGCTGCTGATGGGCCTCGGCACCTGGATGCTGGCGACACAATTTGGCAACGGCGCACGCAATGCGGCGGAATTTGCCGGCGCCAAACCAGCAAAGGGTTGGGAGCGGGCGTTTTCGCCGATCGATTGCAATGCCGCTACAGGCAGGGAATTGGCGACGCGTGACAAAGCCACCGACCGCCAAAACGGCCGCAATTTTAATACCAATGCAGCTTGGGGCCCCGAAACCTTTGTGCGCAATACCAATCCCAAGCACCGCAGCGCCGTCGTGGCGATGGAGTGGCAGTCCTCGGCCAAGGGCGACCCGGCCTTGGTGGCAACCGATGCGATGCAGAAGCGCGCCATCGACCGCGACAATACCAGACTGTCTAGCCGCCACGTCACGATCATGCCCATGCTAGACGGGCGTGCCGACCGCGTACAGGCAGGCAATGGCTATGCAGAAATGTTTGCCTTTGCAGAGATGCCGCAGGAAAAGCCCGCCAAGCAACGCAAGGAAAAGGAATTTGCCTTTGTGGTCGACAGCGAAACAACTGAAAAGGATCCACGCATGCACTGGGAATTGGGCGCAGGATTTGCGCCCGACATGACCTTTGCCAGCACGACCCCTGTGCAGCAAGGCTCTACGACGGCCCGCATCATCGCAGACGATCCCGCAGAGGCAGACACCAAGCGCCTCTCGCCTGTGATGGCCTATTCCAGTGGCATTCGTGCAGCTTATGACATCAGCAAGCGCTTGTCTGTAAGGTCGGGGGCCACTTTCATGCACCGCCAAACCTCTGCCTTGGAGACGGTGAGCAGCTTCGGGAAGACCGATTCCTATGCCAGCACACTCAACCTGTCCAGCTTGGAGATTCCCGTCTCGATGAAATACAACATCGTGGCCGGCAAGCACATCGACTATTACGTGGCCAGCGGTTTTTCAGGAAATTTCCTCTTGCGCTACGACAATACCCAGACTTCGGCATCTGGCAAGGTGGGTGCCCGCCGTGTCTCGACGCCAGACGA
>JANMIM010000812.1:0-1773 GCA_031375795.1 Bacteroidota bacterium | reverse complement strand
AGTCTCTTTCCAATTAGAATCTTGATAGGCACATTTTGGAAGATCGACTTGTTTTGCCTCAAATAATCAACCCCATACACAGCCTACTGTGCGAAAAATTGGTCACTCGTTGTTGCTGGCTTGGACTCAGTCAACAAAATTGGACCAATAAGAATAGGGCTGATTTCGAGCAGCCATCTTCCGAGGCGATTTAGTGGTCACGAGCACCACGGCGCCGGTGGCATCGCCATATTCTGCCGACATCCCCGCCGAGACCATTTCGACGCGCTGGATCGCGGCCAAGGGCAAGTTGAGTTCGCCTCGCAGCTTCACGCCATCGACAAAGGTGGTGGTGCTGCTTTCCCGCGCGCCCCTGACGTGGATCGGATCCCCGAGGTCGGCCTGGTAAACGCCAGCATTCAGGCTCGCCAGCATCGAAAAAGGATTGCGGTCGAGCTGCATGTCGAAAATTGCTTCGCTTTGAAGGTCAGAGATCCTGATCGGTCTCACGATCACCGTTGGTATGCAAAGGCAAAGGGACCGACGATAAACATACTGATCCACTTCGACCATGAGTGCTTGGTATTCATTGGGGGACAAAGTCACGTCTATCTCCTTTGCGATTTGGTATTCATGCATCACGACGACTTTGTATATGCCGGGCTCAAGAAACTCAAATGCAAAGCGACCAGACGAATCTGTTAGTTTGCGCTGCAAAAAATTCGACTGCCCGTCCATCAATTGCACGATTTCAAAGCTGCTCGGAGCGCCTTGGAAAGTCACCGTCCCGTAAATCTTGCCCAATTGCCCCCAAGCAGCCGTCGAGACGGTCAGCATCGCAACAAACAGGATCAATTTCTTTTGAACAATCATAAGAGTACAGTTTTGTCACATGTTGAATATCAATGAAATATCGGAAAAAGAATTGAAAATTCCACCACCTGGACCAAGAAAAAACCCGGAGGAGGACATGCCCCCTGCCGGGTAATCTTGAAATAGGTCTGAGAAAAATCCTGATCAGAGCGCGGCGAGGTCCTCGTTGCCCATGAAGAGCGAGCCTTGGTTGCTGCCACGCTTGCGCAATTGCTTTTGCATTTGCTTCTCGGCCTTGGTGAGCGGCTTGCCGACCGAGCCCATGCTCATGCCGGGGTTGCGGGTCGTGACCACGATCACGGCACCCGTCACGTCGCCATACTCGGCAGGAAGGCCGCCGGTGATGACCGAGATTTGCTCGATCGACCCCAGGGGCATTTGGTCGCTGCCACGCAGCTTCACGCCGTCGATGAAGGTCGCATTGGCATCTGAGCGACCGCCACGGAAGTTCATCGGGTCGCCAGCGTCCTTTTGTACCATGCCGGGGGCTTGGGACACGAAGGACTCAATACCGCGGTTGCCGCTGAATTGGCCGATCTCCTTGCCTTTGATGGTGAACATGTTTTTGGGATCACTGGAGAAAATTTCCCTGTTCCCAATAATTTCCACACTTTTCAGCGCCGTCGCAAATTGGATCTCCTGGTTATCGGTTTCACCTGATTCCAGATCTACCTCCTGGGTCAAGGTGCGCACGGAAGTCGTGACTTTGATGGAGTAGCTTCCTGGATCCAACAAGGAAAACTCAAATTTCCCATCCGCATCGGTCATGGTACCCTTCCCTGTTGGATTTCCATCCTTGAGGAGTTCCACTTTTTCAAATGGCATGGCATCCTCGCCGTTTTTCACGGTTCCGTGGATCTTGCCGAGCTGTTGTGCCCATCCGCCCAGGCTGCAAACCATCAAGATGGCGAGCACTGCGGT
>JANMIM010000794.1:0-4358 GCA_031375795.1 Bacteroidota bacterium | reverse complement strand
CGATCGGCTCGGCATTGTTGATTTTTCCGATCACCTCGCAGGTCACTGGCAAGCCAAGCAAATGGCTGCCATCTGCAACAACAATTCTCGCGCACACCGATGCAGGCCATAGCTACATCGATATTGCGTTTGCCAGGGATTTGGCGGGTTTAGGCAGTTGCCATGACGAGGCCGTAGCGCATCTGTTTGCGGCACTGGACCAAAATGCGGGTCAGTTGCCGCCGACTTCCATGCTCTACCATATTACGCACGACATATTCTACGCCACGCGGATGGGGAGACGACCGATGCATTGTGCGCAAAAGGATGCTGGCAGATTGTCTGAATGCCTCAACCAAGGCATTCTTCACAATGTAAAACTCAAGAACCATGACCTCGTCGCTGAATTGCTCATGTGCTGGAATTGGCTGAGATTTCCGCACAATAATAGCTATCGAGATGGGATGCAATTGCTCCTTTCAAGCATCTCGGAGCACGGTTTTGTACCGGGCCTTTCCCAAAAAGGGGCTGATGATGCCGCGAATTTTAAGCGAAACTACCATCCGACATTGATGGCTTTCACCGCCATCGGCCATTCCTCCTTCACCACCAATCCCCAGACACATGAAATCTGAGCAGACGCCGCAAGAAAATAACAATGACCTTGAATTGGCCTGCACCACGCTCAATCGTTTGCTGGGCACGCCTGAAGCAATCACCCCGGCAGAATTGGTGAGCACTTTTGGCAGCACCGAAAATATATCGCGCCTCTCCAAGCCTGGGTTGGAAGCATCTGATCTTTGTCGAGCATTTCGGGAAAATATTGCAGATGCGCCAACCGATCCGCCCCAGCCTAACAACTCCCCTGATTCCACCCAACTCATCGCCAACAGTGTGGACGCTTTTTGGAAATGGGCACACACTGGTTTTGGAATCGCTCCACCTGCCCTACAAGCCGCAAGATTGGCGGCCTGCAATACCTGTGACCGTTATGTGGACGCACCAGAGACTGGGCTTCATCGATTGGCGAGCCCATTCTCCAAGACCAACAAAATTTGTAGCCTCTGCGGATGTTTTATGGAAAAAAAGGTCAGGCAAATCTCCGCGAAGTGTCCCATTGAGGAACCATCACACAAGGGATGGAGCAGATGGGGGGAACCGCTAGTGGTTACAAACGGGAGGTAACATCGGCAGTTCGCGAAGCCGCCATTAGCTTCGTTGAACTTGCGTTTCGACTTCGCTCTCCGATTTTGATCACCGCGTCCCCCCGCTGTTTGAGCGGGACACGGCATTCCAAGAGCGGGGAGACACGGCAGGCCGGGACGCGCTGAACGGATTTCAATTTGCTCATGCGCTCCAGAACCAGAATTAGGTCCGATTGCTCTGAATGGATCTGCCCACAGCATTGTGGCCGGCTCACCACAAAACCAAGACGGCAATGCCACCGTGATCGATGACATTGCCGTTCAAGGGCTACAATTCCAGTGCTTATTTCAAGAAGATTTTTTTCGTCATCGATGATTGTTTGCCTTGCATGCGCAACAAATACATGCCGGCCGGCAAGTGCGTCAAATCCAAGGAAACCATCGGCGCAGTGGGAGTCACCTTTTGGCTCCCAACCACCATGCCCGTGATATCCATGACTTGGATCTGTGTGACGGCGCGAAAATCCCCGCCCACAAAAACTTGCCCGTCGGTCGGGTTGGGATACACCTCAAAATCATTGGCGACTGCAGGCTTCACGCCCACCACAAAACCTGCGTTCACATAGTTCGCACCATACAGCAGGGAGTCTGTGATATGGTTGTAGGGATTGTAGTGGCCGGTGCCTGAGCCTTCGTTGAATTGCCAGTAGCCCGTGAGCCCGGCGGTAACTGCGGGATACCCGATGAGATTCAATTGGGTGGCCACCTCGGAACCGCTCAAGGCGCGGTTGAAGGTCTTGAATTCATCGATTTGCCCCGCAAAGTGTTGGCCGCCATCGTCGTTGCGGCCCAGGCTGATGGAATAATACTCGACGGGCGGCGGGGACGAGGCGATCCCCCTCACGCGCACGCCATCTCGGTACGCAATAAGCGAATCGGCCGTCTGTACCATCGCAATATGCATCCAATTTCCAGTCACATAAGGCATCGAAATCACACCGCTCACGGAGCCGAGCGTGTGCATGTAGAGGCTGTCTCCTCCGCCGATATTGGCCACGGTGATCGAGAAGATCGAGTGGTAGGGATCGCTCATCAAGCCGCCGCCATATTGGCTGTAAAGCACACTGTTGGCGGGACCGACGGGCTTCACCCATGCCATGAGCGTGAAAGCCGAAGTGAAGGCGTTTTCCAAGGGCGTATTGGTTTGGAATTGATCGTCCACGCCGTCCAAATTCACAGCCGTACCGATCGCATTGCTCAGCACCAAGTTGGGATTGGAGGCGGGATGCAATGCGACCGCATCGATCTCGACATAGCTGGACGCCACATCGGTGGCCACGGCAATGCGCACGCGGCTCACATTAAAATTGGTCATTGGGAAGCCTATGCGCAATATGCGCGACACCCCCGGTGCAGCACTTGCGGTGTGGGTATAAACCGGAACCCAACTCCCGTTTCCTGGATTTTGGACATAAACCGTGTCGATGAACCCAGGATTGTAGGTTTCCCAAATGTAGATGCTGTCGACAGGGCCTGCATTGTCAAAGCCCAATTCGACCCAGTCACGTTGATCGCCATAATACGTGGGGGTCCAAGCACCACCCAAGTCGTAATAGGCCGGGTACACATCGGGTATACCCAGCAGTTGAAATGCCGCCCATCCATCAGGAAAGCTATGGTATTCCCTGCTTGCGCCATGGACGCGACCTGCATACCGCAATTGTGCTTGCAATGTGCAGGCCAGCGAGCCCACCAACAGTAACAATAATATTGTAGTTGTCTTTTTCATAAATGAGATTCTTTGCTACGAATCTAATTCATGATTCTGAGGCAGATAACGAAATTGAGCAATCTCATTTGCTGCAATTTGTTCGTCAGTTATCCAGCTGTAGGTTCGTCAGTTATTGAGGTGTATGTCCGTCAGTTTTTGGGGAAATGAGCGCAATAAATTGAATCATCCCCTACATGTGGCAAGATGCACATGCAGGGGATGCGTCCAGATTTCTGAAGATATTATTACGCCCCGAGCGCCACAACCCCTGGCAATTCCTTGCCCTCCAGCAGCTCCAGCAAGGCGCCGCCGCCAGTGGAAACATAGGAAACCTCGTCGTCCAATCCCGCCAGCTTCACCGCCGCCGCCGAGTCGCCGCCGCCGATGAGCGTAAAGGCTCCCTCTTTGGTGGCCTCGGCCAGGGCCTTGGCCACGGCGATCGTGCCTTGCGCAAAAGGCTCCATCTCAAACACGCCCATCGGGCCGTTCCAGAGGATGGTCTTGCTCTCCATGATGATGTCGTAGAAGGCCTTGAAGGTCTCTGGACCGATGTCCAGGCCCATCATGTCCTTGGGAATCTGGTTGTTTTGCACGATGGCCGTCTTGGCGTCCACGGCAAATTTGTCGGCGACCACGCTGTCCACGGGGATGATGATCGTGACATTCTTGCCACGGGCTGCCTTCAAAATGGAGGCTGCGAGGGGCACCTTGTCGAGCTCGACGAGGGAATTGCCGACCTCGTGGCCTTTGGCCTTGAGAAAGGTGTAGGCCATGCCGCCACCGATCAGCAGGTTGTCGACCTTGTCGAGCAGGCGTTCGATCATCTGGATCTTGTCGCTCACCTTTGCACCGCCCATGATGGCTGTGAAGGGGCGCTCGGGATTGTCCATGACCTTGTGGGCCGTCTCGACCTCTCGGGCCATGAGGAATCCGGCGTATTTCTCCTTGAAGAATTGTGCGATCACCGAGGTGCTCGCATGGGCGCGGTGCGCGGCGCCAAAGGCGTCGTTCACATAGTAGTCGCCATGCTTGCTCAGCTTGATCGCAAATTCGACATCGCCTTTTTCCTCCTCGTCGTAGTAGCGCAGGTTTTCCAACAGAAGCACCTCGCCCGGCTTCAGGGCCGCAGAGGCAGCAAAGGCGGCCTCGCCGATGCAATCGTCGGCAAACTGCACGGGTCGCCCGAGGAGTTTGCTCAGGTGATCGACCACGCGGTGCAGCGTGTTGGGCTCGCGGCCTTCCTTTTTGGGGCGGCCCATGTGTGACATGAGCACGACCGAGCCGCCGCCGTCCAGGATGAAATTGATCGTCGGCAAGGCACCCGCGATGCGGATGTCATCGGTGATATGCCCAGCGTCATCGAGCGGCACGTTGAAGTCGACGCGCACCACAGCGCGGCGACCGGCGGGATTACATTTTTCTATTTTGATCATGGGGAGGGGGAAGTTATGAGTTCAGAGTTC
>JANMIM010000791.1:0-4555 GCA_031375795.1 Bacteroidota bacterium | reverse complement strand
GGAATAAACCCGATCCGCACTTCCGTGTAGCCAAACTGCGCCTCAGGCACCGTGAAGGCAAAGTCACAAACCGTCGCCAAACCCGCTCCGCCAGCGATCGCGTGGCCCTGCACCATCGCAATCACAGGCTTGCCCATCTTGTAAATCCACTCAAACAGCGACTTTAAGTGCGAACTGTCCTGCAAGTTTTGGTCGAAGTCAAATGCTTGGAGGCGCTTGAGGTAGTCCAAATCAGCCCCTGCACAAAACGCCTTGCCATTGGCCCTGAGCACGCAGACCTTGACGTCCTCGGCCGCCTCGGCGACCTGAAACGCCATCAAAAGCTCGGAAACCACCTTGGAATTGAGCGCATTGCGCTTGTCGGGACGGTCGATCGTGATCCAGGCCACGCGGTCGATCACCTCATACCGGATGTATTCGTTTTCTTCCATGTCGATACTTTTGCGAAAGATAAGGAGTGCACAGCGTGCAAGCCTACAATTTGGCCTCCTGTTGCAAAAAAAGTAAAAACCCTTTGCAGGGTTTTCACAAAATGAATCTCGGAAGAATCGCTCAGCTCAAGAAACCCATCAGCACCCAAATCATCACGATTGGGATTGCCAACACCCTCACCTGCAGGCCCGTGCGCGCCACGCCAGCAAGCTGTGCGTGTGCATCACCGCGCAGGTAAGCCCAGGCGCGCAAGAGAAACCGCCGCTCCAGCACGGCCCCAAAGACCAAAACTTGACCCAGCAGCACCCAAATCCCCGTCTGCCCAGCCTCCAAGCCTGTGATCGTGGCCCCAGGCAATTGTGCCAGCAGGTCGGCCATGGAGCAGATCGCCCAGAGCATGAAGTCCATCACACCCGCCCAGACTTGGCTCAAGCCAGGGATAAACGCGATCACAAACCCTGCAAAGCCGATCTGGATCACCAAGGTCACCAATGGCAGCACGAGCATGTTGGCGAGAAGGAAATAGGTGGGAAAGGAATGGAAATGCCAGGCCACAAGCGGCGTCGTCGCCGCCTGCGCGGCCAAAGTCACAGCCATCGCCGAGGAAATCGAGCGCGGCATCCAATTCATGCGGGTATGGAAGTAGTGCAAGATCGGGTTTTGCAGCATCAATATGCCCAAGACTGCAGCGTAGGAGAGTTGAAAATCAGGCGAAAACAAGGATTGCGGATCAAAGGCCAAGAAGAGCAGGGCAGAGGTCGCAAGTGCATTCAGCGAATTGCTTTGGTTCCAGAAGGAGCGGCCCAGGTCCAGCATGCTCAGCATGATGGCCGCCCGCACGATGGCTGGATTTGCACCTGCCAGCAGGGCAAAAAAGACCAGCATCGGCACCACGATGAGCGACCTGATCTTGCGGCCATGTTTCAGGTAGAGGAGGGGCTTGAGCAAGAAGCTGAGCACCAAGTAGATGATCGCAAAATTCATCCCTGAGATCGCGACGATATGGCTCAAGCCCGTGGCAGAAAACGATTTTTTCAAATCTGAATCCAAGCCGCTGCGGTCGCCCAGCAGCATCGCATTGCTGAGGCCCGCTGTGAGGGAATCGGGAAAATTGCTGGCCATCTGTCGGCAGATCGTGCCACGCAAGTCGGTGAATGCAGGCACGATACCCGATTGACGGCCGATGATGGTGACCTCGCTCGCACGTGCCGTCGCATGGATGCCTTGGTGCTGCAACCAGTTGGCGTAGCCGGGGTTGTGTTGCGGCAGCGGCTCCAGGTCCATGGTCAATGCCAAGCGGTCGTTGGTGGCAGCAGAAAGTTTGCCTTTGGGCAGGTAAAGGATCACTTTGCCTTGAATGGGGTTTTCACATTGGAAAACAGTGCGGTAGCCGCTCTTGGTGGGGCGCACATCGTCCATCACGTAGCCCGTCACAGCGACCGATTCGCCGATGCGATTGGATGGGTCGGAGGCGGGAACGATGGCCGAGATTTCACCCAAAACCCAGCCGGCGCTTACAAAGCAGAGCCCCAGGCACAGCGGTACAAATTGCTGGACACGAGGCCACAGGCGCCTACGGCTCGCTAGAAAAAGGGCTAAGGTGCCGATTCCCATCAGCCCCATGCCCCAAAAACCGGGCGAGGAGAGCAGTGAAGACAAGGCAATCCCCGTGGCAAATGCAAGGGCGACAAGAAATAGCGGACTTTTTTGGATCTTCATGACGTTCGTGAGCAGCAGTTGAATACGGCACAAAATTGTCACCTACATGTGGGCGTGCAATGGAAAAATTATGAAAATGGTAATTCCAAAAGCTGCCTCGCCCAACGCCCATACGAGTCAAAATGGCCTCATTTGCCTTGAAAACAGCTTTTTTTCAAAGGGAAACAAAACTCGATTGGTAACGGTCGCCTACCGCTTGAGTTCCATGCGTAAGTGCGGAATTCCTTGAAAATCAAATTCCTCTCCCTCGCGCACAAAACCAAAGCTCGCAAAATAGGGCTCTTGGTGGCTGATGCACTCCACAAAGGTGCGGCGGTTTTTAGGGACATCGGCCAGCATCTTGACCATCAATGCCTTGCCAAGCCCGAGGCGGCGATGCTCTTGCAACACCGCCAGCCGCTCCAGCCGAATGTTGCCCCCCAGCGTCACACGCCAGCGAGAGACGCCCACCGCCCTGCCATCCAGCACCATGATGTAATGGTGCGCCACATGGTCGAATCCATCGATTTGGGCCTCCTCTGCGATGCCCAGTTCCCGCTCAAAAACAGCCTCACGAATCGCGAAGATCTGCTCGAAGTCGGCGTCTTCCTCGGCATGGATGATGCGTGCATTCTCAATTTCCATGAATTGCCCAAGCCTTTAGGAGCTTCAGGGCTGCAAGGTAGTCGGTTTTGGCGCAGCTTTTTGCTCCGTTTCACGCCATTGGTTGAATTTTTGTGCCAGCTCGACCGTGTAGGCGCGGATGCAGGCCCCGCGCAGGTGGCGATCGTCAAAGAAACAGGTGTCTGGCCGTGGCAATGGCCTGATGAGCGGGAAATTGGGCTCGGCATCAAACTCCAACACGGCATTTTGGAGGGGCGGCACGATCGCGAGAAACTGCTGATCGCTGTTTTTGAGCGTCAAGCTCAGGTTGTTCATGCATTCCACCGCAGCCTTCTCCACATGCCGCGTCACAAAAGGCCCCGGTGTGCCCGGCGGATCATGCACCGTGCGCGTGAAGCCAGGGCCCAGCATTTCAAATTCCCAAGGTTTGGGGATGATCGCCGTCGAGTCATAGGGCTTCACAAATGTGCCCACCCGGCGTGCGACCCACAGGTAATTGGTTGTAAATGAGGAAGGATCCACCGCCCAGATGGCCTTGACCAAGTCGGTATTGGCATCGGGCGAATTGATCAAGGCGCGCTCGACACCCTCCTCGGTCATGCCGCCGCCAAAGCGTGGGTAGGCATCGATGATCACATACTTCGGGCGCCATCGGGGGGATACAAACCGCGCCAAGGCCGCCGAAATGTCGATGGTCTGCGCCCCGGTCACAAATTTGAACACCGAGAGGCCCGTGAGCTCGGAGAGCAGGTGGGGATCAATGGCATTTTCGCAGACCGAACTCCCAAAGATCACGATGTCGAATTGCTCTTTTTCACGCAACGACTTTTCGACCTCCAGCAGGGTATAAAAAACCCGGTCATGCTCGTTTTTTTGGAAAAAGAACCAATTGAGCGGCTCGACAAACCGCGCCACCACGGCCAGCAATACAAATGCCAGCGCCAACTTGACGAATCCAAGTGCGATTTGCCACTAGAAATGCTTCATGGTGGTAGATGGCGGTATTTTTTCTGCTTCCTGCAAGGTGTCTATGAACGTATCATTGATGTTTCGCCGGTAGTCGCACGCGGCTGTCCTCGATGCCGCTGCGAAATCGGTTGAAGAGGCGCACGACCTCCATTGTATAGCCCTCGACACACTGCTCCCGCATGTGCGTCTGGTCCCAAAAGCAAGTATCAGGCCGTGGATGTGGCACCAGAAGCGGAAAATCGGGCTTTCCTTCGACTTCGACGAGGACGTTTTGAGCCGTCGGCACGATCGCCACCATCTCATGCCCCTGCCCGGCCATCTCGGCATCCAGCACGTTCAATTTGTCCACGACCTGCCCAAAAAAGGGAACGCGCATGAATGCGTCTGGCGCTGAGGGAATTGCGTTGTTCTCACGGGTAAATCCCGGCGCCACCATCTCAAATTCCGACCTCGTCTCCAGCGATTGCTCCCCAAAGGGGGACAGCGCCGTGCCGATGGCGCGCGCCGCCCACAGGTAATCGGTCGTGAGGGAGTAGGGCGAGGTCGAGAGAATCGCCAAAGAGAGCCCCGAACTGGCATTTGGGGCATTGAGGAGGGCCCGCTCTACGCCTTCGTCGGTATAGGACGAGCCATACAAGGGAAAAGCGTCAAACAAGACGTATTTTGGCTGAAGGCGCGGTGCCAGATAGCGCATCACTTGGTCGGTCATCTCGATCGATTGCCCACCCGTCGCAAACTTGAATACGCGCAATCCGGTCGAATCCGCAAAGAGTATGGGATCCAGCGCATATTCACAGGAGGAGCTGCCAAAGATGAGCACATCAAACTTGTC
>JANMIM010000757.1:0-1543 GCA_031375795.1 Bacteroidota bacterium | reverse complement strand
TCATCGACAACATTTTCCGCTTTACACAGGCTGGTTCAGAAGTGTCGGCTCTCTTGGGTCGTATGCCATCTGCCGTGGGTTACCAACCGACCTTGGCCTCTGAGATGGGCGCCATGCAAGAGCGTATCACCTCGACCCGTCGCGGCTCCATCACATCCATTCAGGCTGTGTATGTACCTGCCGACGACTACACCGACCCAGCGCCTGCGACGACGTTTGCGCACTTGGACGCCACGACGGAACTTTCACGTCCATTGTCTGCCTTGGGTATCTACCCAGCTGTGGATCCCTTGACATCGACCTCCAAGGTGCTTGCACCGAGCATCGTCGGCGAGGAGCACTATGCCTGCACGCAAAAAGTGATCGGTATCCTGCAGAAATACAAGGACTTGCAAGACATCATCGCCATCTTGGGCATGGACGAGCTCTCTGAGGAAGACAAGTTGACGGTGTCGCGTGCCCGCAAGGTGCAGCGCTTCCTGAGCCAGCCATTCTTTGTGGCCGAGCAGTTCACCGGCCTCAAGGGCAAGTTTGTGGACATCCTCGACAGCATCAAGGGCTTCAACATGATCATCGACGGCGAGTTGGATCACCTTCCCGAGAAGGCGTTTTACCTCAAGGGTAGCATCGACGATGCCATCGAGGCGGGCGAGAAAGAATTGGCCTCCTTCAACAATTGATGCCCATGCAACTCGACATCATCACACCAGATAGAAAAGTCTTTTCAGGAGAGATCACCTCGGTGACCGTACCTGGGGCAAGCGGGCAGTTTCAAGTATTGAAAGGCCACGCAGCGATCATCTCCACGTTGGAAAACGGCCCGATCAAGGTGAAAACCGCGACTGAGGAAATCGAATTCCAAGCCGAGGGCGGGGTCGTCGAGGTGCTCAACGACAAAATCATCGTCTTGGTGGAGCGCGCCTCTGGCGGTAACGCAGACGCAGCCGACTGATTCATTTGAAAAATACAAGAAAAGGCCGGCAGCAATTGTCGGCTTTTTCGTTTCTTGGACCTACTAATTGGAACCCATGCGCATCGACATCATTTCAGGTGTACCGGCACAGCTCGAGAGCCCGCTCAAGACGAGCATCCTCAAACGCGCCGTGGACAAGGGTCTCGCCGAGATCCACGTCCATGACCTGCGGGAATACAGCACCGACAAGCACCGCAGCATCGACGACATGCCCTATGGCGGCGGCGCGGGCATGGTGCTGATGGTCGCACCAATCGCAGCCGTGATGCGCAAGCTCATGGCCGAGCGCACATACGACGAGGTGATCTACCTCACGCCAGACGGAGAAGTCCTTGATCAAAAGGTAGTTAATGGCATCAGCCTCTACAAAAACATCATCCTACTGTGCGGGCATTACAAGGGCGTGGACCAGCGTGCCCGTGACCTGTTTGTGACGCGCGACATCTCCATCGGCGACTATGTCCTGACGGGTGGCGAGATTGCAGCGATCGTGTTGGCCGATGCTGTGGTGCGCCTCCTGCCGGGCGTTTTGGGGGACGAGACCTCGGCATTGTCAGATTCTTTTCAGAG
>JANMIM010000751.1:0-8451 GCA_031375795.1 Bacteroidota bacterium | reverse complement strand
GCAAATGGAATCACGTAGCGCAGCCTCAGCTCGGCGCCCGTTTCCCTCACCATCAGGTACTCCAGACTCTTTGCGCTCAGCCTCACGGCGTATGGATCCTTCTCTGGCAGCTTCCCGACGACCTCAACCAAGATCGACTGCCCCTTGGCGGGATAGTCGACCCGAATGTAGGATCCCACGGCCAAATAGCGGTGGAAGGCATAGAACCGGGTCTGATCGGTGGAGAAATCGTCGATCGGGCCCACCTTTCCGGTCTCCTCGACGCGCTTGAAGCTCTTGCCGGTGCTTTTGTCCTTGTACACGGTCACGACGGCCGCTGCCGGCACCGTGGTCGTGGTCGGTGCCGTGAGGACCTTGAGATCGGGAAACGCTTCGAGCTTGGGCGTCGTGTCCTGCACTTGCACGAGCGCGTCGGCGAGTGCGGTGCCTTGGTTGGGATTTTCCTCCGAATCGGCCTTCACCCGTAGGGCTTGGCCTTCCTTGATGTTCACGTCCTCCAAGCGATTGATCTTGCGCAACTCGCTCACGTCCATGCCATAGGTGCGTGCGATCCCAAACAAGGTCTCCCCTGTCTTCACGACATGCACGCCGGCACTCGACTTGATCTTGGGCTGGCCTCCGCCCGATGGGTCGGAGCCTTGACTCGGGGTTTCAACGACCTCGACAGGTTTCACGGTCTCCACAGGCTTCGTCACGACGGCCTTCTCTGGGGTTCCTGTCTCTACGGGTTTTACCACTTCGGCCGCCTTTGGCTTGTCCTGGACCTTGCCGATGGCCGGGCTGCTGCCGCCGTCGGTACTCACCCACAATTTCTGCCCCTCCTTGAGACCGTCGGCCGTGAGCGAATTCCATTGCTTGATCTGCTCGACGCTCACAGAATATTTGCGGGAAACTGCATAGAGTGTCTCACCCTTTTGGACGGTGTGCTGCTTGCGGTCGCCGCTGGGTTTGGGATTTTGAGGTGCGGGTGAATGATCGACGGGCTTCGTCACGGCAACCGGCTCAGCGGGTTTGGCCGCCACCGGCGTCGAGGCCATGTTCTTGAGGGAAAGCCCTGCATTGGCATTTCTGGATGGAACCATCAGAATCTGGCCGGCCTGTATTTTGTCGGCTTTGATGCTGTTGAGTTCCTCCAAACTGGCGATGCTGATGCCGTAGGTCTGGGAAATGCGCCCCAGGTTGTCGCCCTTGGCGATCTTGTAAAGGACGTAAGCCTTCCCATTCATCACCTTGAGCCCTACTGAATCCCCTGGCACAGAGGCCATTGCGAAACTTGGTGCTGCTACCAGCGCCGCTATCATCAGACGTTTAAGACCTTGCTTCATGCTATTCTCATTATGAATCCACAAATTATCAACATCCGCCGCCGCTTTTCAACCCCAACTATCCCCAACTTATACGGCAGTGTACAAGGAAACGGACAATAGAAATGGCCAAAATGCAAAAAATAATACCAAGCGGGCATCTGGTTGTTCTTGGCAACCCCATTGGGAAGGATATTGTGGAAGAGAATTTAGGTGGTCTGCTTGGGCTTAGAAGATCTGCAAATCCCCTGCAGGTGACGATGCGACGTCTATGCCGGAGCATTGGTATCCTCGGGCTTGGCATCCTTGAACGCCCCGACCCCCAAGCTCAGCATGTAGCAAGGCACCAAAAAACAGACCCCCACTTGGCGCTCCATCGTGGATTCGCCCATCATGGCCAAGGTATAATTCAGCCAAAAGATCCAAAAAATCACATCCTTGGTCCATTTTTTGGAGAATATGGGGTAAAACCAAGCCAAGCAAAGCGTGGCGAATCCGAGGATTCCCCAGCCTGTGAGATTTTGGAGAAACTGATTGTGAGGCTGTTGGAAGTTTTCGGGACAGAGTTTGGTCATGTCTTCGACGTATTGGTCGGTCATGTCGGCCTTGAGGTCGGCCATCGCCACCCCTGTGATCGGATGCTTCTGCCAGAGGTGGATGGCCGTCTTCCAGCTTTCGAGCCGCGTGCCGATGGAGAGGTAATTGGGATCCTTGCCTTGGAAGTATTCAGACACATCCATCACCGTATTGTCGATGCGGTGCTTGAAGGATCCGATGAGGTAATAACCCGCAACAGGCATGGAACCAAGCCCAAGCAACAGCAAAATGGCCAAGAAAATGCGCCGCTTGCGCAGCAGCAGCACCCACCCGACGATCATCAACGTGATGTAAAGGCCGACCAGGCCGGTGCGCGTGGTGAGAAAATGCATTTCTACAAAGCAGAGGGCAATCACGATCCCAACCACGACCTTGTCTCCCTTGAAGAGGATCTTGCCCGGCTGCGCCAATGACCACAAGTTGGAGAGGATGCCAAAGGCCATCACGATGCTGAAATAAATGTGGTTGCAGCCAAGCCAAACCTGCACCTCCTTGGAGACCTTGATGCGTTCGTTGATCTCATCGGTATGGATGAGGTAATCGACGACCGTGCCGGTGCCGACCACGAATGTGCCGGCGATGAGCGCCAACCACGCGATCCTCACTTGCTGAACAGAAAATGGGCCCAAGACCGCGAGTCCATACATTGTGAGAAAAAGAGGCGCCTTGATCTTGAGCTCCTCCAACCAATGATTTAGCCCGATGTCGCGCGTCCAGATCCCCGACAGCAGCTGCAACAGAAAAAGCAAGGACATGAAGACTGCGGGCTTGTGCTGCCAAAATCGGCGAAACTGCTCGCGTGGCGGCATCAATGCGGCACCGGCGAGCATCATCACGACGATGCCGATGCTCAAGATCGCCGGCGCGATCACCAAGCCACCTACGCTCATGAGCGCGCCCACGTAGCTGAGTTTGTGGAGGAAACGCTCGTGCTTTTGCAGTGGCACGGCCTCCCCGTGCCAACCGATCCTTGTATCGCTTTGCATCCTGCAAAATAGGGAATTATGAAGCATCGATGGTGAGTTCCAACAATTGGTGCTGAAATATTCGGGACAAAATGGATGTGGACTTTGAAATCAGCAACGGGAGCCTTGGTTCAGGCATCTGCCATCATTGGTAATCCCCGACTTCCCACAACCTCCAATGCCGTTACCGTTCCTTCTCCCAATCGACCGTTCCTCCGATGGCACTTGCACAATTGCGCATTCCTGATTACGCTTGCAATGACTGGTTGATCAAATTGTTGCATGAATCTCACACAGGTGCGGCCACAGGATTCTTCGGCTGCCTCCGCAAAATCGGCGGCGGGTAAGACCCTGTCGCAAGACGTGCAAAATCAGCGGGAATCCAGCTTTGACATTGGCGAACCCCTGTTTTACCAACCTCGTCTCATGATCGGGGCGGTGAACGACCCCATGGAACACGAAGCCGACGCGTTTGCAGACCGCATCGTGCGCATGCCCATGAGCGGAGCGGTGTTTAGTGGCGTGAACGCACAATCGCCGGCGGTCGTGCAGCGCAAATGTGAGGCCTGCAAGGATGAGGAAGAGGAAATGCATGGCAAGGTACGGCGCAAGGAAAATGCAGGCAGCCCATCGGGTGGCGTGGCCACCAACGCACTGAGCCGTCAAATCCAATCCACGCGCGGCGGTGGGCAGGCAATCGAGGGGCAAACAAGGCGGCTCATGGAAAATGGGTTCGGCAGGGACCTGTCCAATGTGCGCATCCATACCGGCGGCTACGCAGCCCAAATGAACCGCGACTTGCAGGCACACGCATTCACCGTCGGCAGCGACATCTATTTTAATGCTGGCCGATATGCCCCTGAATCCCAAAGCGGTCGCCACCTCCTAGCCCACGAGCTGACCCACGTGATGCAGCAGTCGCATGGCATCCACCGCATGCCGATCATCCAGCGGGTGTGTGACACGTCTGCTTACGATACGCGGGTGGCACAGATTCGTACATTGCCGTTGTTTGTGACGATTCCGCCCGATCCACAGCAAGCCACCCGCCATTCACTTACACCCACAGAAGCGCTCCAGAAGGCAAACGACCTCATGAGGGATGCTCGGCTTCGGGACAATTGCATGTACTATGCCGATGCCTTGCATACGCTCTTTTCGACCGCTGAAACTCCGCCCACCACGATTGATTTTGCGCCCAGGATGGCGGCAAGTGCTAGAGGTGAAGCAGCCCGGTTGTTGACGACCTTTGGAAGTACAAACAGGCAATTCGAGGAAAACTTGAGCGGTGACGCGTCACGTCGATTTGTCCCCATCAGCACGCGCGGCAAATCCTACGAGCTCGACGCTCGGGATCCCGCCAATGTCGTGGTCAAAATCAAGGTTTTCCCTTCCTCTGGCGATCCCACCGCCATCGCCAATCTGATTGCCACAGAGGATGCCATCGAGAAAAAGGCATCCGTCGCTGGGTACACCGTCGACTTGATCTTTGTCACAGCACCTGGACCCGATGTTTATGAAGTGGGTGTAGATCCCAATGCATGGCCAGACGCGGGCAATTTTGTGCAGGATACAGATACTTACGCCCATGAACTCCATCACCTGCTTGGCCTCGATGACCGGTACAATTACATTGATACACATAGCGGCAATGACCAGATGCTCATCGTGGACCGCGTGCGTTGGTTTGACGTAGAGTTTCGCCGTGCACAGTCCACACTGATCAATGTTTCCTTCATGGGCAGCGGCAGCCTCGTCACTGATCAAGACATCTGCGACGCCATGCACGCCCCCGATATGGCTGCTTGCCTCGTCGCACGGCGGGCAGTGCGACAACCTGCCATCGACGCCAAAAATGCCACCCGCAGCAGGGTCTTGCGCATCATCGAGATTCTCCAAAATGTGAACACGAGTGCAGATGAGCGTGCTGCCGTGCTTGCACGGGGAACAGCCACCATGGGATCCGACTTCATCCAAGCGACCGTCATCACACAGCTGATAGGACTTTCAAGTGAGCTGGATACCGCTGAACTCCAGCTTGAAAACGCGAGCGGTACGGAATGCGAGAACGAATCGCTGACCCACATTGTCAGTCCGCATGCCTTCATTGTTTGCCCTGCATTCAGTCTGCTTACAGCCCCACAGAAGGCACAGCAGCTTGTCAAGGCAGCAGCGCGACTGAATGCCGTGGGGCTCACAGTCGCACAGGAATTGGGAAGCTTCATCGCGGGTGTCTTTGACCCAACTGCCGCACCTACAGCGCCAGTAGCACCCGTCGCACCAGCAGCACGTATTCCATCGACAACTTTGATGTTTGGCGTGGGCGGTGGCTCAGAATTCCTGGCCTTGATCGAATTGCAGCAGCGAATTGCGCTTTTTGGGCCGCGCACGCCAGGTGGCATCCTCCTCCCCATTCCCCTGCAACTCACACTGGGGGCTTATGGCCTGCCGGCACGCGGCAGCCTCGGTGCATCGCTGGGCGTATCGACCGATTTGAGGTTTGCAAGCCGTGGCGGTGGGACCCCATGGGCATTTGGGATGAACCTGGGCGTTGGAGGCACGGCCGGAGGAACCAATATTGGATCAGTCACGGGCACACAACCCGAGCTGGGGGCATACGGGCGTACGGGTTTGTATTTTGACTCATCGGCGTGGAGGATCACACCCCAATACCAATTCAACTTCCTCAGAAACATGGGGGCTGGCACCGATGCGCAAATCCATTCCTTTTTGTTCCAATTGGGCTATGCATTTTAGGGGAACCAGGGAATACGGCGAATTGATAGATGGAAGGCCATTTCCTGTCGCGACAAGGCACAAATCCAAGAACTCCCGACATGCATCGATGGATTTCCCGAAATAGCCTCCCTCCAAGCACGCTATTCGACCTTCAAAGGATCCCCTTCCCGCAATTCACCATCGATGCCCACAAAAAAACCTTTGCGTTCATAACTCGGATCGAACTTTGCCCCGCCCAGGATGTGCAGCATCAGCGTTCGAGCATACCTGAAGATCAAGGGAAGCAACAAGGTGATCGAGAGCAAGATGCCTGCGATCACGAGCCATGGATTCGCTTTGGGGAACAACAACACGTAGGCCAAGGCGGTAGCCACGGTGATCACGGCCGTGAAGGCGTAGCCGATGTAGCTGGCACCCATGTAAAAACCCGGCTCGATCAAGAAATCCTGCCCGCAGTGCGTGCATTGGGGGTACATGCGGTAAAACGAATCGAGGCGATAGGCAGGCCGCTCAAAGAGATCGCCTTCGCGGCAGCGCGGGCAACGGCATCTCAAGATCGCCGTCCGCAATTTGGGTGAATGCCTTAAGCCAGCTTTGGCTGCGTCCATGATCGATCATTGAATGAATGATGAACCGGGAAAATCAAGCCTGGTGGTCGCCGATCACGTCCTTCACGGTCGTGTCGCTCAGCTCCTGCCCATTGCGGCGGTTGTTTTTGCGGTAATTGTACACCAGCACCACGCCTAGCAAGGTCAGGGAGCCATAAGGCAGCAAAAACAGGTAGAGGATGCCACTGTTGAGTCCAGCGACCAATTTATTTTCCTTGGCGCCATAGTTGGAACCCGTGGTCACGGCCGCCTTGCACATCGGGCACTGCGCCGAGGTCGCCACTGGCGTAACAAACAGGCCGAGGGTCAGCAAAAACATTGCGAGAAGATTTTTCATAGCTTTCATGTCAATGCCGGATTAAACACATGAACAAACAAATAAACAATGACGCCCGTCACCGAAACGTACAGCCAGATGGGCCAAGCCCAACGCACGATCTTCTTGTGCTGCGCAATCGAGTTGCTCAGCCCGCGGTACACCGCAAACAAGGCCAGTGGCACCGTGGCCATCGACAGCAGGATGTGGGTGAGCAAAATGAAAAAATAGGTGTATTTCAGAAAGCCGCTCCCATTGTACTTGGTGTCACCCGCTGCTTGATGGTAGAGCACGTAGGAAACCAAAAAGAAGATGGAGAGCACCAGAGCGGTCACCATCGTCTTTTTGTGTGCGTCGATATTCCCCTTGTGCACAAAGTAAAGGCCCAGGAGCAGCAGCAAGGTGACCGCCGTATTGATCCCTGCATTCATCGCCGGCAGGAAGCCGACATCACCCACCAAGGGCTCGCCGCCGATCTTGCTAAAGAGCAGCACCGCCACCAACGCAGGCACCGCAACGCTGAGCGTTGCGATCAGCGGCACATACAGGCGGTCATTGGTTTTGAGCGTACTCACGTTTCAATAATTTGATGTGTGCAATCACCGAATCAACCTCGGCGGCATCCAAGCCGTCGTAAAACTTGCCACGAAACCTCCCCTCCTTGTCCACCAGTCTCAGCTTGCCGTCGTGCACAAACTTCACGGTCTTGTCCTCGTCCTCCGTGTGGCTGAAAAAGAACTCTTCCGTTTCAACTCGATAGAGGTCGGTTTTGTTTCCGGTGAGGAAGTGCCATTGTCCATCCACCGCGCCATATTGCCTCGCGTAAGCCTGCAAGATGGGCAGGCTATCGTATTCAGGATCAACGGTAAAAGAGACCAATTCCACTTCAGGGTCACCCCTGAAGGCATCTTGGATCCGTCGCAAACCCGTGCTGAGTTTCGGGCAAATACCCTGGCAGGTGGTGAAAAATACATCCGCAACCCAGATCTTGCCCTTGAGGGAATCTCGGGTAATCGTCTTTCCAGTTTGGGAGACGAAGGCAAAGTCTCCCACGACCTTGATCACGGAGTCAGCCCCGCCACTGGGGTTGGGCACCTTGATCGGCAAGATTGCCACAAGCGGTTTTTTGGAATCGGGAGCAAAACCATCGGGACCGATGGTGTAATACAAGACCAAATAGGTAAGACCTGCTCCAAACAAGATGGCAGACAAGATCAGCAGGGGTCGTCTCTGGGATTTCAAATCAATTCATTCTCTGCCACACAAAACTAGGGATCAAGCTCTCCAGCTGCAACCTCACACACAAAATTTCAATTTGCGCCGGGATCCTTGGCCTTCTCATCGGCCATTTCCTTTTCGAGCAAAACCATATGCTGGGCCATGCGCACCACTTGGTCTTCCAGCAGGCCATCGTAATACTCGCCGCGCAGGAGACCATTCCAGTCGATGAGCCGCAAGGTGGACTCTCGCAGCAAGCCCATGGACAGGTCCTCGGGGGCAGTGAGGCCATAATTTAACTCCTCTGTCACAAACTTCAAGATTGCCGCCGAGTCGCCGGTCACAAAATACCAGCGGCCAGGATTGGCCTCGACCCGCTCAGCATAGCGCTGCACGACCGAGAGGCTGTCGCGACCGGGATTCACGGTGATCGAGACAAACCGAATGTCGGGATTGTCTCGGTAGTCGCTCTGCAGCTTGGAGATCTTGCTGTGAATGCGGTCGCAGCTCTCGGCACAATCCCCAAAAAACAGGTTGCAGACCCACAATTTTCCACGCATCGAGTCCTGCGTGAATCGGGTTCCGGTCTGCGTCACAAAGGAAAAATCCCCGATGGGCTTAAACACTGAGTCCGAACCACCGCTCGGACTCAGTATTTTTTCGCTGATGATTTCGATCGGCTTATAGTTCTGCTTACTCACCAG
>JANMIM010000716.1:0-6857 GCA_031375795.1 Bacteroidota bacterium | reverse complement strand
GACGGCGGTAGCTGAGGCCATAGACCGCGCGGCTACACCACTTGCAGGTGTAGGGGCAGCCCCGCATCGTGCTCACAGAGGCCGTCGAGTAGCCGTGGCGCTCCTTCCAGGCATCAAAATACTTGTTGAGGTCGATGGCTTTGCGGTCTGGGAAGGGCAGCAGGTTGATGTCCTTGATTTTTTCCCGCTCCTTCGTTCGCACGATTTCGCCGCGCATGTTGATGAAAGCGATGCCATCGATGGTGTCGAGAAATGGGCTGAATGCGCTGTCGACCGTCGTGAGCAGGTCATACAAGGTGGTTTCGCCCTCTCCCAGGATGATGAAGTCGGCCCCGGCACGCAAAAATGCCTCGTCGTGGTGCGTCACCTCGGGCCCGCCCAGGATGATGCGTGTATGCTTGAGCCGCTCCTCGGTGCGCACGAATTGGATGATTTCCAGGATGTTGAGCTTGGTCATCAGGTTCGCATACAGGCCCACGAAGCTCGGCCGCGCTTGGAGGAGATAGGCCTTGAACGCCTCCTTGGTCGAGAAGGTCGTGTCGTAGACCTCGCTGTCGATGTTTTTGCGCTTGAGGTAGGCGTTCAGATAGAGGATCCCCAGCGGCGGATAGGGGCGCATGATCGCCTGCTCCTTCGGATCATCCGCCAAAAAATAGCCGTGTGAGAGGATTATCTTCATTTCCGCCGAAAAGCTACCAAAAAATGGTCGGAATACTTTGATGGGAACCGCTGTGCATAGGCCTTTGTTTCCCAGCGGTTCATTCTTTCCAGCAAATGCGGTCGTTTGGCAAAGAATGGATCCAAGTAGGAGGGAGGCAAATAGGCACCGACCGCGAGGCGCCGCTCGGGAACGAGATGGGTGCGCAACAGTCGTTCGAAGCGTGCGGCACCATAATAGTATGTGTCCTGAAAATGCCCGTCGGCAAGTCTGGCCTTTACCGGGCCCGGTTTGAGCCTGCGAAATGCCTGGCCGAGCCGAAATTTTGCACAGAAATAGAGCGTTTCCCAAGCACAGAAATTTCCCATCACCACGGCGACAAAATGGCCGCCCGGCTTCAGGAGCTTTTGGATCGTCGGAGCGGAGGCCCTGATTTCGTCGGCGCTGAGGCAGTTGTAGCCACCAAAATTGGACCAGATGAGGTCATATTTTTCGTGGGGAAGTGCTTGCCGCAGATTTTGGATGCTGGTCTGGAGAATGCGGGCGCCTTGGCCACGTAGCTTTTCGGTCGTGACCTTGACCATCTCGGCAGAGAGGTCGGTCGCTGTGACGAGCAGGCCCTTTTTGGCGAGCCAAAGGGCGTCCTCACCCGTACCGCAATTGAGTTCCAGCACAGTTTGCGGCTTTTTTGTGGCGATCAATTCCTCCAAAAAACGGTGGGTGACGGCGCGCTGCATCCTGCCGACCTGGGATTCGGTGAATTCCTGGTCGTAGCCCTGGGCTGTGGCGTCAAATGCAGCTGGATTCAAATTCGCATCGCTTTGGGCGAAGATAGGGGGGAATTGGAAAGCGGACAAGAATCAAGGAAGCAAGTCCTTCGCTTTGACCACCACGATTTTCCCATCTTTGGAGAATACAAGGTCACCATCTACTTTGGCACGATCTGCGACCAAGCGACTCCAATACAATTTGAGCCCTTTGGAGACCTTGTCGCTGATGTCGAGATGAACCTTAGCTTTCATATGATGCAATATGTTCAAATATAAGAGAATCGAAGATCACGGTATCAAGATTCTTTTTCCCTTCTGCAATTTTTGAAGGCACCGGATTGGAGCTATCGATGACAACCCAGTAGTCAACGATCTTCATGAAGATCGAAAACAAGTTTCGGATGCCTGCCCGGTACCGCCGATGAATGACATCAACAGGAATGTTGTGGCCTCCAGCAGCAACCCTATTCCGCACGCGCACTTCAGCCAATTCGGGAGAGCTAAGCCAAAAGTAGAAAAGGGAAACTTCATACCCCATTTGCTGCGCCTCCTTCACCAATGGCCCATAAGACTTCGTCGCCAAAGTCGTCTCAAAAGCAAACGTTTTGCCTTCTGCAAGCAACGATTTCACACGTGTGAGCATGATGCGACCTGCCTCAAAAGCCACAGTTTCAGGCTAGAAGGGAGAAAGCCCCTTCGCGATTTCATCTGCATTCACAAATTCCCTGCAATCCAATACCTCGGGCAGGATCGTAAACGAAGCGGTGGTCTTGCCCGCGCCGTTGCAACCTGCGATGATGTAGAGCTGTGGTTTCAAACTGTGGTTTTCCCAATTTAGCGAATTCTTAACTGCGGTGACCTCGCTTTCATCACTTCTCCCAGCCCGTTTCCACAATCCTGCGTGCATTGGGGGCGCCGACGGCATCGATGAGTGTGAGCGCATTTTCACGGATCATGGCTTTGTTTTCGGGTATGAAACGGCTCTGGTAGCTGGAAATGCCATTCATGATTTCCTGGTCCCTGATATTTTGTTTCCAGATCTGGATGGCCTTTGCATGATTGCCGCTGATCCAGGCGACCATGGCCTTCCCAAAATAGGCCTGCTCCACATCGATGACGGCAAGGCGCGAGCTCGTGAGCGCGATGTCATATTGCGCGGTGGCCGCCGCCCACTTTTGTTGCTGGATATAGTTGGCTGCGAGCTGCGAGGCGGTGTAATCCAATTCCATACCCCATTTTTGCTCCAGTGTTTGCGCTTGCTGGAGGTAATGGTTGGAGGTATCCAAATCCCACATTTTGGTCGCAAAAAAATTACCCGCATCATACAAAAACGAGCGGTATCGGCCAGCTTCATCATTGCTCAGCTTGTGTGTACCAAAAATTTCCTTTCCCAAACGGGCATTGTCAAAAATGGGCTGGATGTCTTCCATGAAAACCTCCTCGTAGTTCACCGCATGCATGAGCGCCGCGATGTCCCGCCCCAATTCCAAGCTGCTGTCCCCCTCGACCCGTCGTGCCATTTTAATTCTCCAGAGCAGCGATTTCACATCCTCGTCCTTCATGGTGCGCAATATCCCGAGCGCAGATTTTACGTCGCCGATGTTCCCATAGGTTTCCTGCGCAAGGTCCAAGTAGCGTTCCGCCTTGGCGTCTGCTTGCGCAGAAATTTCAGATTGGTAGCCAAAATAGAAATGCGGTTTCGCGATCCGTGCAGCTGTTTCATACAGCTCCGCCAACTTAGACGAATTCCGCATCTTTTTTTGCAAGGCGATGGCTTGCGTGATGTAGCCCATCGCTCGCTCATAGGTCGGGGGCAGGGATTTCTGGTAGGAAAATTCACGGCTTTGAAATTGCGCCGACAGGGCGAGCTTGCGCAGGCATTCGATGTAGTCCGAGCCGTCGGGCGTGAGCGATGGGAGCTGTTTCAAGTATTCCTTTTCCGCCATTTCGGCCAATTTCATGGCCTTTTCGGGCTCCTCGGTATGGTACCACTGCTGCATGCGGCTGCTGCTGTCGACGAGGCCGTAGAGGGCAAATACCTCGGCGAGGAGGCTGTCGCCTTTGATCGATGCTTGGTCTTGCGGCGTTTCCATTTGTGACGATGCCTGCGAATTGCAATTCATGCTGCAGCAGGCGATAATGATGACCACCAGGAGATTGCGAAATGTAAATCTTGGACGAATAGCTTTTTGTTGCCCATTGATTTGGGGCAGGGAATTTGAAAATGTCATCGTTGCCGAGCGCTTTGTCATCTGGTGATTTTATTGTTTCGAAGTTAAGGAAAAACGGTGTTGGATGGGGCAATGAGATCATTCTCAGGCAAAATTTTGCGGTTGAAGGTGCAGTTGCACCTAGCGCATCTGCCTAAAAGTCAAGTTGATCCTCGGCTCCCGCACGCGCAGCGCCTTGGGCAGGCTATGCTGCCAATGCGCCTGCGTCTCGCCTGCCATCACGAGCAGGCTGCCGGGCGCGAGCGTGAGATTCACTTTTTCCTTGCTCGCCTTGTGCCGAAAATCGAAACGGCGCGCAGCCCCAAAACTCACGGAGGCGATGGCCGAATGGGGCACGATCGTGTCCTCGTCGTCGCTATGCCAACCCATGCTTTCGCTGCCGTCGTGGTAGAGATTGAGGAGACATGAATTGAACGATTCCCCCGAAACCGCCTCAGACAATTGTTTGATTTCCAGTAGTTCGGGTGTCCAATGCAGCGCAACTTTGGTTTGGTGCGAGTAGGTGTAGGCATAAGGCCGATCGCCATACCATGCCGTTTCGCGCTGCGTGACGATGCGCCGGCCATAGATCAGCAATTCGTCATGCTCCCAAGCGATGGTCTGCAGCAGCGTTTGGAAATATTGCGTGGCCATCGACCGATTCACGATGGCATCGTAGTAGACTGCCGTCCCGTCGTAGGGGAGCAGATTGGGCGAGCCGTCTTCCTCGATGCCAAATAGATTCATCGTACCAAGTTCTGGAATGCTTGCGATACGAACAAATTGGGTCGCAAATCAGCCCTTCACCCGGCCTTTTTCGCTGTCTGCGCTGCCGCCATTGTGTCGGCGCTGCTCGCCGAGGCTCGTGCCAAACCGGTAATTGAAGGTAAACGAAACCACTCTGCTGTCGACCGTGCTGTGGTAGGTAGCCGTGGTTTGGTACAGGTTGTTGATCACGCCTCTGAATTGGCGCGAGTAGAGGACATCGCTGAGACTCACCTTCAAACTGCCTTTGTCCTTGAGAATGTTCTTCTTCCCGCCGAGCGTAAAAAATCCAAAATCCCCAGTCTTCACCTGCGCCGAGACAAAATCGGAGATGTATTCGCCCGTCACCTCGGCGCTCCAACCTTTCTTGAACTGAAACATGTTCATCGCCCGCAGGAATACGTAATTCCCAGCCGCATCCAGCTTGGTGTCGTACAATTTGCTCACGTAGTGGGTTCGCCCGGCTTCTGCATAGGCATTGGTGCTGAGCCATTTGGCAAACGGAATCGTGGCATCGACCGCAATATTGTAGATCTCGGCGCTCCCGATGTTGCCGGGTCGACTGTAATAGATGCCATTTTTGATTTCCAGCGTTTCATTGATCTCCCCTCGGCTTTTGTTGTAGCTCACGGTCGTCGTGAAGATACTCTTGAAGCTGTGTGCCAGCGATATCGTGTGTGCAAATGCGGGTTTCAAATAGGGATTGCCCGAGTAGAATGTGAACTTGTCCAGCGGGCTCAAAAATGGGTTCAGGTCCTGGAAATAGGGCCGGTCGATGCGTTTGCCATAAGAGAAATTGAGCTGATGATTTCCGGCCGTGTCCAATTTGTAGGAGAGGTAGAGCGTGGGAAACAGGTTGTCGTATTTTCGCTTGAATTCGGTCGCGGGCTGCAGCACATTTCCCAATTGGTTGCCATTGGACCGCGTGGATTCGGCGCGCAGACCTGCCTGCATACCCAGCCGTTTCCACTGCTTGCTGGCATTGGCGTAGGCTGCGAGGATGGACTCGTCGTAGAGAAAATGGTTGGTGATGTTGTAATCGATGGCCGAGACGCCAGCGACGGTGCGAATGTATTCCACACTGTTGTCGGTCTTGGTGAACACGACTTTGGTGCCGCCATCGAGCGTGAGGCCACTCTTGAGCGGGTGGCTGTAGTCGGCCTTGAAGGCATAGATATTGATTGCCGAGGGGATCGTGCCGTCCAGTCGGTCCTGGTAGGTGAGGACGCCGGTCGGCGTGCGCACAAAGTTCTGGAACAGCGCCTTGTCGTCTGAGCGGTAGCGAATATGGTCTGCGTCGATCGTGAGCGACTTGCCCGTGCTGTCAAATTGGTGGCGCAGGTTCAGATTGAGCCCGGCATTCCTGAAATTCAAGGACTGTGCATTGTCAGCGACCACGATGCTGGTGAGGTTTGCCACAGCGTCTCCCACTTGGGCGGTATTGTCGGTTTGCACCTTGGATGGCATCCAGGCACCGTTGAGCACGAGGCCCAGCGTCGTTTTTTCGCTGAGGTAATAATCCATCCCGACCTTGGCACTCACGCTGCGTTGCTTTTGCGCAATGTAGGAGCGCTGTCCAAAGAATGATTTCGCTGATCGGTCCTCGTTCAGGTAGATGCGGTCGATGTAGAGGTCTTGGTAGGCATCGCGCAGGGTCCCGCTGGCATTGGTATACAAGTTGAATTTATTGCGGCGGTAGTTGAGGTTGAAGCTGTTGTTGCTCTTGGCGTAGCGGCCCTGCCCATAGTTGAGGGTGATGCCGCCATTCACGCCTTGGATGTTGTTTTTCTTGGTCTTGATGTTGATGATGCCCGCATTGCCTGCGGCATCGTACCGCGCTGGCGGATTGGTCATGAGTTCGATCTGCTTGATCGAGCTCGCCGGCATGGAGCGCAGGAAATTTTCCAAATCCGCGCCCGCCAGATAGGTGGGCTTGTCGTCGATGAACACGATGACGCCACTTTTTCCCCTCATTTTGATGCCGCCGTTTTGGTCGACCGAGACGCCGGGCGACTTCTCCAGCGCATCCATCGCCGTGCCGCCCGCTGCCGAGATCAGGGCATCGACATTCACGACCGTGCGGTCGATCTTGTGCTCGACCACCGGCAATTTTGCGATGATGCGCACGGTTTCCAACTTGGTGTCCTTGCTCGGTTGCAACTGGATCATGGGTAGCTCGATGCGATCATGGGCCGCATCGACGACAATGACGGCACTGGTGAAGGGCAGGTGATCGATGTGCTGCACGGCAAGCAGTAGATTGTTGGGCTTGAGGTTGTCAAATTCAAACTTGCCGTCGGCCTCGGTGAGGGCGACTTTCACGACCGAGGAGTCGGCCGCGCGCAGCAGGTAGACATTGGCGTCTGCAAGTGCTTCGCTGCCGGCACCCACGACCTCTC
Organism: Bacteroidota bacterium; assembly: GCA_031375795.1. Taxonomy (GTDB): domain Bacteria; phylum Bacteroidota; class Bacteroidia; order J057; family JADKCL01; genus JADKCL01. The sequence goes on along the minus strand of JANMIM010000716.1, from coordinate 55 downwards.
CCGTGATCGCAACTCAACCGTTTCTATCCATCGATAACGTCTCGAAAATTTACCC
>JANMIM010001133.1:0-4650 GCA_031375795.1 Bacteroidota bacterium | reverse complement strand
CAGCTCTCGGGCATCAACGCATTCCTCTACTACAGCCCGCGCATCTTTGAAGCCGCTGGGCTCGGCAGCAATTCCGCCTTCCTGAGCAGCGTGGGCGTGGGCGTGGTCAACGTGTTGTTCACGCTCGTGGGCATGGCGCTGATCGACCGCCTGGGCAGGAAACAACTGATGTACATCGGTTCGGTCGGCTACATCGTCTCCTTGAGTCTGGTGGCGCTTTCCTTTGGGATGGGATGGACGGGAATCGTCGTGCCATGTTTCTTTTTCCTCTTCATCGCCTCCCATGCCGTCGGGCAGGGTGCCGTGATCTGGGTGTTCATTGCAGAATTGTTTCCCAACCACTTACGGGCCTCCGGGCAGGCGTTTGGATCCTCGGTACACTGGGTATTGGCCGCGCTCATCCCTTCATTGGTTCCTGAACTATTTGCCAACTTCGGCGCAGGGGCGGTGTTTGCCTTTTTTGCAGTGATGATGGTCGGGCAATTGGTGTGGGTGCAACTGAAAATGCCGGAGACCAAGGGCGAATCGCTGGAATCGCTGAGTGCCAAGCTGGCGAAGCGGAAGCCGTGACGAAGCGCCCTGCAAAGTTCGACAAGAAGGCTATCTTTGCCCCATGAAAGGCTTTTGGAAAATTCTCATTGGCTTGGTCCTAGGCGCGGTTTTGGGCTGGGGCCTGTGTTATTTGCGCATCCCCCAGGCCAATCGCGAGGATTCCTTTTGGGTCGGATTCCTATTCTGCCTCGGCATCGTCTTGTCCATCGTCGCGCTGCTTTTCATTTGGAACAAGAATGCAGTGCTCCTGAAATTGATCGGCAAGGGCGCGGCCACGCCCGACGCGCCGCGTGCCACCCGTTCCTACGCCATGATTTGGATCTTGGTCGCCGCCTTCATCGCCGCAGGCGGTTCGGTGAGCACATGGATGGTCTACCAACAAAATCGTTTTTTGCAGAGCCAAGCCCAGAGCCAGGATCAACGCATCTGGCAGCAATCGGAATTGATCGAGTCCATCCGCAAGAGCAGTCAGGTGATTTTGATGGGCAATGTGCTGGACAATGTCGACGACGAGCTGGACAAAAATCCACAGGGACCGCTGAGCGACGCCACGATTGCGCGGGTTGCGGCCTTGAGTTATTCGCTCAAGCCCTATGCCTCCTTTGCGGGAGACAGCCTGGCCCGGACGCGCTTGAGCCCCGAGCGTGGGCAATTGTTGCTGGCCTTGTCGCTGATGAAAATTGATTCGGCCTCATTTGCCAAGATCAAACATGGCGCAATATTTTTCCAGGCAGACTTGGGCGACGCCAATCTCATGGGCGCAGACCTGAGCGGGGCAAATCTGCGGGAGGCGAATTTGCGGGGCGCCATTTTGAGCGGGGCCAATTTGAGGGGCGCAGACATGAAGGAGGCCAATCTCTGGGGTGCCAATCTCAACGACGCCAAGGTCGGCGGCGCCAACCTGAACCGCGCAGATGCCCGCTGGGCAGAGCTGAACCGCGTAGACCTCAGGGGTGCCAACCTCAACGGCATCGACCTCACGAGTGCAAAAATGAGAAAGGCCGATTTGAATGGCGCAACGTTCAACTGGGCCAAGGTCGGCGGCGCCATGCTCAACGAGGTCTCGATCGTGGGCGTGGACATGCAGGGCACGATCTTTGAGCGCGCCAACCTCAGCAAGGTCGATTTCACGGGATCCAACCTCCTGCTCGCCAATCTCAACGAGGCGATCATGACCGAAACGGAATTGTCTGAAACCCGCGTGGACAAGGATTGGGCGGACAAACTGGCAAAATGGAAGATCACGAATGCGCAGCAGTTGAAAGCGCAATATGAGGTGATCCCCGACACGACCGGGAAATACCTGGCGTCCAAATTCCTGTTGAAAAAAATCGTGCCGGTCCGTTAGTTTAACCCCGGTCATCCCGAGCGGACACAAATAGGATTTGCCTTTTGATCGTTCCGATGGCTATCGGAAGACAAAGCGCCTCGTCATCCCGAGTGGAGCGCAGCGGAGCCGAGGGATCTTGAGCGTAGATACACCTCCAACACGGCGGCAACACGATCCCTTCACAACGAATTTATTCAATTTTCCAATCTGCTGATTATCTCGACAATACATCACTTGTCATTGGTACCGCAGTCGAAAGACGCAGCGGAGGGGTCTTGGGCAATGCACACCAGCTTGCTGATTACCTCCTGCTTCACTCTTCGTGCAATCTAGGAAGTGTTTCTGTGCTCAAGATGCCTCCGCGGCGTCTTCGACTTTGGTCGGCATGACCACGTTTTATGCTTACTGTTAAAGTTGCGGATAGTCAAAAAAAATCGTGCCTGTGCAGTAGATGGGCGATGGAGCATGCCTTCAGCGCACCGAGTCCCTTCGCAACGCCATCAGCCTTCCATCCCACGCATGTTCAGCACATAGTTGATCTTCTGGGTGAACCGAAACACCAACTCATCCTCGGGCTTGAAGGGCTTGAATCCGATCTGCATCGCCCAGCTGAAATAGGCCTGGATGTCGTTGAGGTAGTTGGCCAACAAGTCTGCGGTCCAGACGGTTTCCCTGCCGATCTTGTATTTTCCCTTGAGCTGCTTGCCCAATTCCTGGCCCCATTCATTGTTCACGATGTCGACATAGTTGTCGATCGGGTTTTGCACAAGGTCCACCAATTGCGAATCGGTGAACATCCCCGTCACCAATGCGGGCATGTTGTGCCGCTCGTGCACATCGCCCACAAAATCAGCCAATTCCTCTGAATAAAAAGATGTGATAAACGCCTGGGCCGTCACGTGGTTGAAGGTATTGAGGTAGCCCTTTTCAGAGGTATCTGCCGAGTCGAGAAAGGCCAATTCAGGTGTGTTGATGTTGGCGACCATGGTCTCGGCAAAGTCCAGGAAAGCCGCGTCGCCCTCGCCAAAAAAGTTCTGCCGCCGACGCGCCATGCGCATCACGTTTTGCAATTCCATCCTGTTGGCGACCGCAAAGGGGGAATCCCAAATCAGTCCAGCTTGGCCCCATATTCCCCCACCCTGCGCCTTGAGCATGTCACCCTGACTGATGCCCGCGGCCAAAATGCCCGTGATTTTCTGCCCATGGCTGCAGTGGACGACCCGCACCAATCTGGCGGTCTCCCCAGCCGGTGCGGGACTCAGGGCTGCCGTAAAATAATCGATTTTCACGACGGCCTTGAGTGCCTCGAGCGACGCAAACCGCGTGGCGATCAAGGCTCCCCCTTGATTTGCTGCTGCCGGTGCGGTGTCACTGTTTCCTGGCTTTGGTGACGCTCCGAACTCCATGGGAACAGCGCAATCACTTGCCTCGGGCAAGGGAGCGTTGCAACCGGTCGCGACCGACAGGAGCAGCAGGGCTAGGATGATGATCGGGCGCATCGACATTTCCTCGCAAAACTATCGAAAACGTGGAGGAAGTGCTAATGCGGCCCGCGCCCAAATCAAGTAAATGCATCCATAGGTCAAGGGCGGATCGGTCCCATCGCCCGTAAACCACAATGGTAGGCACTGTGGCCCACCATTTTGATCGCTCCCGGGGAGTAGTTGCCAGATCTGCAACGTGCCACACAGCTGAAATGAATTCCTTAGCGTTTCACAAACCTGTTTTGCGACCATCGTCCTGCGTTGTCCATGGCGCGCAAGATATAAAATCCGGGGGCGAGCATACTCACTTCGATTGCACTGCCATTGGCGACGATCAAGGCTCTTGTGGACTGCCCCAAGCCGTCGATCACCGATATCTCTCTCAGCGTTTCGATTCCCTTGACGTACAACACATCATGTGCTGGATCGGGGTACAAGGAAATCTCTGCCGCAGGCATCTGGTCTTCTGCGCCGACAGCACCATATTTGAGCATTGCAAACACTGAATTGTCGCACTCCAATTCATTCATGGTCATGCCATTGGGGATGAATTTTGGTATCAATGTATTGCTCAGCGTAGCGTATGCATACAAGGCGAGGTTGGTGGTCGAATCGCCCATCGTGAAGACGAGCGCGCTGGCGACTTGGTCAAAGCTGCAAGTCGTTGCTTGGTAATACCTGAGTTGTGGAAAGTCGGCCTCCAAGGTCAATGCACCCGTGCTCACATTCACCTGCTGTACTTGCCAATGGCGCTGCATACCCTGCCCGATGCTGTTGATGGCGTAGAGGATGTCGAATTCATTGTCATATTCGATCCCGGCAAAGCTCAAGCCCGCACCGCCGAGGGCCACCTTGTTGCTGGTAAACGATGATGCATTGGTTTGCACCGAATAGAGGCAATCGCCCAGCAGGCTGTCGATCCCCAAAAAGTAGTAGATCCCGAGGTTGGAATTAAAGGTGCTCACGTCCCCGTAAACGGCTGAACACGCTGCGATGCTTCCCATCAAGGAGTCTTGGCCTGTGCTGAAGCGCGATTGCACCACATCCCAAAGTCGGGTGACAAATTGGCCCGTAGAGTCGTAGACATTGTTTTGTTTCAACCTGAAGATCTGGCCCGTGGCCATGCTGATTTCGGCATTCACACCCTGTTGGATGCCCATAAGTGCGGTGCAGCTGGAAGAATCAAAGTTGACTTCGTGAAACGTCGAGGGGTCTGCAAAATAAAAGCGCTCATGGTAGGCGTCAAACATGGAGGCCCCCGCAGCGATGATCGGCACCAGCGTC
>JANMIM010000685.1:0-2560 GCA_031375795.1 Bacteroidota bacterium | reverse complement strand
CATGTTGATGCCCGCCAAGGGCGCGAAGCTCTCGGTAAAGGCGACCTGCGGGATCACATGCTGGCTCTGGATGTTGTAGATCGTGTCGCCGGCAGCGGTCATGTCCACCATGAAGAAGTCGTGGGTGTAGCCCGTGATGTCGTCGCCGGTGAAGCGCACGTTGCCGGTATAGCCGCCCACGCTGTAGCTACCACGGTAGGCGTGCTTGATGGAGATGGAGGTGAAGTGCTTCTTGAGCGATGGAATGCGGCTCAAGCCGTTGTAGTTCACGTTCCAGTTGGGGAGCGGTATGGCGGGAAATGCCGACAGGCCGATGCTCTCGGCCTTGCCGATGCCGTAGGCAGCCAAGAAACTCGGGATCAACACCTCCTGTGAGTTGCGGTAGTAGCCCTGTAGGTACTGCCCATCCACGAGGGTGTTTCCGATGCCGGCACCCGTGAGGAAGGTGGCGTACTCGGGGTTGGCGCTGGCCAGCCTCGACGACACGATGGCGCGGGCCTCGTCCTGCAGGTTCACATACGACTTGCTCTGGTCCACATTCTTCTCAAAGGCCGTGCCGAGGAAAATGTAGCTCACCGAATACTGCCCCGTAAACAGGCGGTTGTCGTGCACATGGCGGCCGAGCGTATCGTCGTAGTGGAACAGCTCGGAGTAGTTGACCGAGTTGCTCTTGGTCACGTTGAGGTCCACCTTGAAGTCCTTGAAGGGCGTGACCGAGGTGCGCCCGGTAAGCTGCTGACCCCAAGTCTGTGTAAAAGGTGTGGACAGCGTGGAGTTGTTGGAGATCCATCCGTTGCTGGCAAACTCCGAGAGCATGGCTTCGTCACCCACTTGAGAGGCGCGCCAGACGTCGGGCTGGAAGCCGACCACGTAGGGGAATCCAGGTGCCCAGCGGTTGTTGGTGATGGTCTGCGTGCTGTCGGCGGTGCGGTACTGGAACTTGTAGTCATTTCCGAAATTGTCTGAGTTGGGCATCCAGCCAGCGATCGACGATCCCGAGTTGGTGCTGTAGTTCACGTCGATGTTGCGCACGCTCAGCAAGGTCTTCACCAACTGCTTGCCGATGGCCTTGAGGAATACAAAGCTGTCTTCGGTGGAGTCGGCTTTTTCTTCGCCGGGCTTCACAGGTGCCTTGGGATCGACCTTGGGTGCAGGTGACTTGGGATCGCCGGGCTTGGAATCGCCTGGCTTGGAATCACCCGGTTTGTTTGATCCTGGAGCTGCCTTTTGCTCCTCCAGCATGCGCTTCAGGAACCCGACCTTGTTGTACAGGTTTTCCATGTTCAAGCGCGTATTGGCGGTGATCGTGTTGCTGTTGTTGATCTGGTTGCCCAGGCTCAGGTTGTTGTCGGGCGCCGTGAGCCAATTGAATCCGCCTTGGTAGCTCAGGGTGGCATTGATCCAGTTGGTGGGCTTGAACTTGTCAAACGGCACGATGTAGTTCAGTCCCACTTGCTGGCTGAAGTTCATGTTGCGCCCAAAGTTGATCTGCTTGTCGCGTCCCAGGGAGTCGATGCCCAGTGTGTCCTGGATCGATCCAAAGTTGAGGATGCGGGGGTAGATCTCGTCGCGGTTGTCTTTGGTGGTGGCGCCCAGCGGCTCGTCGACCCGGCCAGAGTTGGTGGCGCTGTAGTTGAAGCTCAGGCTCTTGGTGAAGTCCCAGCGCAGCGTGTAGTTGCGGCTCACGAGGAAGCGCTTCATGAACGTCGGTGCCAAGGCGGTCTGACCTGCCGATTGCCGGATGTAGGTCTCCTCATAGCTGCGGTCCAGTGCGAGGTTGAAACCGATCGTCTTGGGCAGCGGATTGAAGTTGAACATCGTGATCGGGTTCTTGTGCTTGGCATTCTTGAAGGGCTCGATCGGCTTGGAATTGAAGTTGTAGGCGTAGCCGACCGCTGCCTTGTGGTTTTTCTGCACGCGCTTGAGCGTCGTGTAGTTGCTGGATTCGGTCTCGTTGTAAGACAAGCTCAGCGTCAGGTTCTCGATGTCCCAGAGATGGGTCTTGGGAGGCGTCTTGCCGGCCTGCTGCTGCTGTTGCACCCGCACCTTGCGAATGTTGTTGAGGGAGATGCTCTTGTTGGTGCGCCGGTCTTGCAGCGACCGCAAGACCGAATCCTGGATGCCGGGATCTGTGAACTCCTGCAGGTAGTTCACCATCTGCACATCAGACTCCAGCGGGTTGAAGCGCGGGTCGACCACACGCTCGCCATAGCTCAGGTAGAGCGGCAACTGTATGCCCCAGTTTTTGGGGAAAAACTTGCCCATGTTGAAATTGCCGGCCACGTCAAAGCTGCGCGTGGTCTCGCGGCTGCGGTTGTTGATCTTCTGCTCCAAGGCCCCAAAACCCGGGGTCTTGATGCTGCCCGACACGGTGATGTTGGCAAAGTCGGCGAGCTTGATCGTGGCGCGGGCATTGGCTGCCCAGCCCGGTGACTCGTCAAAGTCCGATAGCCGCAGCTCATTGACCCAGACCTCGGCGCAGATGTCTCCCTGCCCGTCTTTTTCATTGCGTATGCCCACCATCATGGCCTTGATGTCTGAGGTCTTGGGCGTTCCCACC
>JANMIM010000683.1:0-2290 GCA_031375795.1 Bacteroidota bacterium | reverse complement strand
TGAAGTTTTTGCCGGTGGTGCGGGGCGGCCAGGTGAGCATCTGGCGGGAGGATGGATGGCATCGAAATATCCCGGAAGACGTTGTCATCAAAGCATTCCGAAGGGAAAACGGAGCATTAGAACTTCATCTTCCCCATGATTCGGGAATTTTTGCGCCTTCTTCCATGGTATCTAAAACGCTCATCGACTGCGATCTGCAGGTTTTGCGCATTTGCCAATTGCGCAGTTAGCCGGGCATCGTCATAGATGTATTCGCCCCTGGCACTATGGATGTGTTCGCCCCGCACCCTGATTTCGATGGTGTCTGTGGGCTCGGCTACGCCCTCCAAGTCGGCAAAGATCAGGCCCGCCTCGGCGATGGTCTCGGCTACTTTGTCGCCATTGACCCAGATGCCCACTTGGAGGTCGTGGCGGATGGCGTTTCCATCAAGGTCCACGATCACGGCCGTGACCAGCGTATTGGTGGGGTTGCCGCCGCCAGGGAATGGCCTAGCCGAAGGATTGGAAATGTTGATGTTCCAGTAGTTGGTGCTGGGCGCGGATGGTCCAACTTGGGGTCTGCTGGCGAATGGAATCTGGTAAATGAGGAAAAACGAGGCCGCAGCCGCCCAATGCTTGAGGAATCGCACCTTGCTCGGCCGCAGGTCCTCGCCCACGATGGGCTCGCCCTTTTCATCCATCTCAAAACTGGCGCAGAGTTCGCCCTTGTGCGCCTCAAAGAGCCGCTGGATCGCCATCGGCGACTTGCCTGTGAGGTCGTGGACGTGCTGGTTGCAATGTGTGCAAAAGCGCCGGCAGCCGTCCACGGTGGTCATTTCCTCGGGCGACATGGCGCAGGGCTCAGGAATCCGGTACTTGCCGGCAATCAGTTTTTGCGGTCTTGGTTCCATAGGCTCAATTTAAACAAAAAGGAGCAATTGTGGTAACAGTCCTCCCCATAAAAAGGATTGGCAATCAGCGGAATGCAAACCTGAAACCAGCATTTACTCATTGGAATCAAGAAGAAAAAACGACCCATAACAGAAATCCGATCACGGCCATGACCAGGGTAATGAGCATGCGCATCCGGAGCTGTTCCATGAAGGGAGACTCCTGTTGCGTTTCGGTGAGTAGACTCACAACCTTTCCGTCCATGACCACTTGTCGTGCTTCGGCCTCCGTGAGACCGCGCCGTTGCAGGCTCTCGATGATGCGCTCATCCGACAAGCCCATGCTTTGCAGTTCGCCAGCATGGACGCGGTGGTCCTGCATTTCTTCTGGTGTAGCCATGACTTAGTTTCCTCTCATTCTGAGCCAAACCCTGAGAATCACCACCACGATGATCAACGGAATGGCGATGTACAGTCCATATCGCTTTTGTTTTTCGGCTTCTTGTTGCACCGCATATTGGCCGCCGGTGCCGTGTTTCTTGCGTTTGACCAGGTCCACAACGGCCTGCGCCTTGGCGGGGTCGAGGCCGCGACGGATCAGGCTCTCGATGACGCGGTCATCGGTCATGCCCATGTCAAACATCTCGGTGGCGTGCGTGCCGTGCGCCATCATTTCCTCTGGTGTATGGGCCTTGGGAGCCTGGGGATCTTGGGGCGTTTCCATTGTTGGGGTCGTTTCGATTACGTCTAGGAAATTTTTTGGTGTGGCAATTTAGTGATTTGTGAATCAGTTGTGCTATTCAAAATCTAATGCAGTAGTCTCATAACCAGGGATGCGGCCATTGTTTTCCATCCACAAAGCACGCTGCTCTGCGCCACCAAGATTCATCCCGAGCGTTGAATACCCATCCATAAATAGCTCTTGCCCATTTTGTAGGAATAAGCTAATCGCATTCGCCACCCAAGGGAGGCTATCCCATTGCCTAGCGCCATGCAGTGTGATTTTGGCAATGCGGGTGTCTTGCCAGATATCGAGCAATACCGTGGGCCCGATCGAACTCCAGCCCGGTATCGTGTCCTCAAACGGATTGTCGGGATAAGTCAATTCGGGTATTGGTTCCATCGCCAATGAGAGGTCTTTGGGATCGGCCTTACATCGAAGTGTATGATCTGCAATGACGAAAAAATACGCTTCGGTGGAGGAGAGAAATTCACCCACACCATCGCGCACCACGATCTCTCCGGTGAGTATGATGTCCGTAAGCGGTTTCCCGATCAGGTCTTGGATGTGCATGGCTGAAAGATAGGGGGAACTACAATATTGGTTTTAGGATTGAGCTTATGCAAAAATGGTTTTTTAATCCTTCAAATAATATTTCATGCTGTCTCCGTCCACATCCTGATCGGGAGCGAGGAGCCGT
>JANMIM010000658.1:0-1924 GCA_031375795.1 Bacteroidota bacterium | reverse complement strand
GGGCAGCGAGATCGCCAAAAAATACTTGACAACCATTTTGTTTACAGGCACAACCAATTCCAATCGCAAATGGCTCAAAGCTACGCGTTTGCCCGAGCAACCGAAGACGACCTGATCGTTGTGAGCGCGAGGATCGGAAACAGCATCGTCGATTTGGTGCTGGATTCGGGCGCATCTCACACTTTTATCGACTTCGGGATTCTGATCAAGGAAGGCTATCGCCTTGGCGACACCAAGGGGTTGGTTCCTGTGGAGACTGCAAACGGAATCATCCATGCCAATCGCTTCGATGTGGATTTGATGACAGCCCTTGGAATCCAAAAGCAAAACTTTGAAGTGACTTCCTATCTTTTTGACGACCCCGAATCAACGTTTCGCGGCGTGATCGGACTCGACTTCTTAGCCGGGACCAAATTTTGCATTGACCTTGTGGATTGCGAGATCACGATTCAGGCGAAAGGGTAGCGATGGATTTGAGGATCCGCGACGCTGGCACTTCCACTTACTCCCACTCAAAATCAAACAACTCCGCCAAAGTCATCCCAAACACCTTTGCAATCGCAGCCGCCATTTGGAGGGATGTGTTCACTTCTCCCGATTCGATCCGCGCGATTTGCCTGAACTCCACGTTGATCCCATCTGCTAAAGGCCTATGCCCCAGTTCTGGGCAGGCTGCAATCCCCTTGCCCTCCACCAAATTCCCCCGTATATTTGCACCATGGAAAAGGCCAAAAAGCTGGTGCGCTTTGACTGGGCGATCAAGAAATTGCTTCGTCACAAGGCAAATTTTGGCATTTTGGAGGGTTTTTTGTCGGAATTGCTGCGCCACGACATCAAGATCGTTGAAATCTTGGATGGCGAAAGCAACAAAGAGACCAAAGAGGACAAGTTCAACCGCGTGGACATCCTGGTCAAGGATGAAAAAGATCAACTGATCATCATCGAGGTTCAAAATACCCGGCAATTCGACTACTTTCAAAGAATGCTCTACGGAGCCTCCAAGACGCTTTCCGAGCATATCCGGGAGGGAGACGAATACTTGGAAGTGAAAAAGGTCATTTCCGTGAACATCGTCTATTTTGACATGGGCCAAGGGAGCGACTATGTCTATCACGGCACGACGGTCTTTCATGGCCTGAACAAGCCCAACGACGTCTTGGCGCTATCCGAGAAACAAAAGGCCACCTTCCAAGTGGAGACGGTGAGGGAGATTTTCCCAGAATATTGGGTGATCAAGGTGAACCAATTCAACGACCACGCCAAAAGCACCCTCGACGAGTGGATCTACTTCTTCAAGAACGGCGCCGTGAAACCCGAATTCAAGGCCCGAGGCTTGGCGGAAGCCATGAAGAAACTCGACATCATGAAGTTGGATGGCCATCAACGCAAGGATTATGACCGATATTTGATCGATCTCATGGACAGCGCGAGTTGGGACAGGTCCTTGAAAATTGACCTTGAATGGGCGAAGAAGGAAGGCTTGGCAGAAGGAATAGCAGAAGGAATAGTCGAAGGAAAAGCAACAGGAAAAGCAGAAGAACAAACGGCAACGATCCTCAAACTCGCTTCCAAAGGCAAAGCAGCAAAAGAGATCAGCGACTTACTGGATATTCCGTTGAAAAAGGTGCAAGCTATCCTGAAAGCCCAAAGAGGATAATTCCCTGACTTTCCTCCTCACTCAAACTCGCCTCCCCACCCGCGCCACCAGCCGCTTCTGCAATTCCCACCGCTCCCCAGTCCCAAAATCCACACAGAACTCCAGCACCCAAATTGTAAAAAAGGATGTATTTTTGAATAAACGGTTGTGACCATGGAAGAATTGACGATTGACCAAGTCAAAGCTTTGTACCCAGACGAATGGGTTTTGATGCGGATTGAAGACAAGGCGGAAAATGCGCCCGTGGATCGCGGCATCGTCTTGTTT
>JANMIM010000656.1:0-2046 GCA_031375795.1 Bacteroidota bacterium | reverse complement strand
CCATCGACCACGATCAATTCGAGGTTGGGATAATCCTGGTCCACAACCGATTGCAAGGCATCACGCAGGTATTTGCCCAAATTAAAATTCACGACGACCACCGATATTTTGGGCAAGGCACTCATTGGACGTTCAATATTTTCTGGAGCGAGGTGGCAACATATTGCGCCATCTTGCGGTGGCCGGCGTTGTTGAAATGCCCGTCGGGGCGATCATTGTAGTCGGCGGTCGTGAGTCCGTCGCAATAGCCGACTTCGATGCCTCGGAACAAGGTCTCATTTTCCTGCGGGGTCGGCTTGCGGATGTCGTTGTGCGTCGGGATGAGAAACAGCCGGAAAGGGATATTGCGCTCGGCGCAGATTGCTTGTATTTTTTGTAGGTGGGGCAAGGAATAGGGCCCTTGAAGCCGCAATATTTGGGCCGCATCGACGCGCGCTTGGATGGCGGGTGAATGGTGCTCCTGTATCCATTTCATGCGCACCAATCCCCGCCACAGCAGCGTGCCCACACAGGTGAGGCGGCAGACACGGTTGAGCCAATTGGTGGGGGGAATGGTGAGCCGCTCTGCGCAATATTTGTAGGTAGCCTGGGCATCGCCGATGTAGTCGCCGTCCAGAAATGGATTGAGCCAGCCGACATTGGTGATGTGGTAACGGTTTTGGTAGGGGCCCACGTGTTGCGGCAACTGCATGACATCGTTGGCCATGTAAAAAAACACGCAGACCACGTCGGGGTTCACCTGCGGGATGTACACCTCGGCGATGCGCGCATATTGGTCGGGGTCGGCGCCGGGGATTCCGAAATTCATGACCTGCCAAGCTGGGCGGCGCAGCAAGTCGGCGAATGCGCTGTCGATGGGTCTTGCGGTCGCGCCCCAGGTGAATGAATCGCCGATGAGCATCACCTTTTTGCGGCGGGTGTCGGCGGGTTCAAACTCTGGCCCGCGAAATCCCATGGCGTTGATGACGATGCCCGGCCCATGCATCTCGGGCTTGTCGGAGGCCTTGAAAATGCCGAGGCTGTCGGTGTAGAAATCGTGGCGAACAGTGAGCTTGGTGTCGCGCGGCAGCGCCTGGAAATCCGTCCAACCCATTTCCAAATGCCCAGGATGAAAGCCCCAAACCCGCAAGGCGACCTCGGCGACACCCACCAAGATCAGCAGTCCGACCAGGTTCACGAGGACCAGAAACCGACGCGGATGGCGGTGCATCCATCGCTGCCTGCCCGCTGTCGGGGCATTCGCCGCTGGCATATTCTCGGTCTTGGCCATCCTATTCTTGCAAAATCCCCTTGTTTTCCGGCTAAACTTACGCAATTTCCCCATTGCAAAGGCAAGGGCGTGCACGCTGGACTGCGTAAGCCCAAGGCAGCCTGCCATCAAGAATCGTGAAGAAATCGCATTGAACCCCGGCCCCGAAATACCGCTTCCCCGCATCGCCCACTTGGTCAATGTCTTCCAACCTGGCCCTGATTCTGAATTCAACCATGTGCAGCCGATCACCCTCGCCTCGATGCTGCGTGCACGTGACCATGCCGCCGAGACCCTGGGCCTGCAGGTCGATTTGTTCACCGCCCAATTTCCCGGCGATCACGGGGTGATTCCCGCAGGTTTCCAAGCCACGCCAGATTTGCAGCGCTCGGTGCGGGACGTCCATGGCGATGCCGCCCTGCCACCCTTGCCACTGATCGCTGACCTCGTCGAGCGGCTCTACCACGCGACCGACGCCGACTACCTGATCTACACCAACATCGACATCGCCCTGCAGCCACATTTTTACACGGCCGTGGCGGCATTGATCGCGCAGGGACATGACGCCTTGATCATCAACCGCCGCCGGATCCCGGGGCACTACCGCGAGGTCGGGGAGCTGCCGCAGATGTATGCCGAGCGCGGCCTCCCCCACCCTGGCTTTGATTGCTTTGTGTTCCACCGCGACTTGTACCCAAAGTTGCGGCTCGACCAGGTGTGCATCGGCATCCCATTTGTCGAGATCCTCATGGGCCAAAACCTCTTTTGCCATGCCCGCAAATTCAGGTTGCTGGAGG
>JANMIM010000644.1:0-2602 GCA_031375795.1 Bacteroidota bacterium | reverse complement strand
CCTTGGCGGGCATCAACATGAACTTCAAGAATGGCCTCACGGCCGGCTTGGACCTCAAGATGAACCGCAACGTGTCGATGAGCTTGGGCAACCAACAGCTCACAGAGACCCGCAGCAAGGACTTCAGCCTCTCGGTGAGCTACCGCAAAGACAAGCTCGAGAAGACGCTCAACCTCTTTGGTCGCACGGTCAATCTCAAGAATGCGCTCAACTCCCGCCTCGAAGTCTCGCTGCGTGACAGCAAGACCCGCAACCGCAAGCTGGATTTCCAAGGAAACAGCTACTTCACCGCCGGTAACTTCATGCTCATCGTGAAGCCGAGCATCGACTACGTGATCAATCAGAAGCTCAACATTCGCTTCTACATCGAGCACACCCGCAACCGCCCGGCGATCTCCACGAGCTTCCCGAGCAGCTACACAGCCGTAGGCTTCCAAGTCCGCTTCACCCTCTAGGAGCAGAATTAGCAGAATTATCAGAATCGAGCTCGGTGTTGAATTCTGGGTAGTGACCCAGTATTCAGCACCCTGCTCGATTTTGGGCAAGCCCTTTGAGGCCGATGGCCCACCTAAAATTTCCCCGGGAAAACGAAAGATTCAACCCGCGGTGTGATTCTGTAAATTCTGAGAATTCTGCTTACATTCGCTACCTGAAAATTAATCCTATTACTATGAGTTATCCAGCAGATTTGCTTTATACCAAAGACCACGAGTGGGTGAGAATCTCAGGCGATACCGCCACCGTGGGAATCACTGATTTTGCCCAAGGCGAATTGGGAGACATCGTGTATGTAGAAGTCGAGACCCTCGGCGAATTGCTGGAGGAGCACGCCCTCTTTGGCACGGTGGAGGCGGTCAAGACCGTTTCTGACCTCTTCATGCCCATCGCAGGCGAGGTCATCGAGGTCAATACCGCCCTCAACGACACGCCCGAAGTCGTGAACTCAGACCCATACGGCGATGGCTGGATGATCAAAGTACGCATCACGGACGCTTCGTCAAGGGACAACCTGATGAATGTGGCCGATTACAAGAAGATGATCGGCGCCTGAGTCCAGGCGGCTTTGGATAGCACAATGGAGGTCTTCGTGGCATGGTTCATGGAGACCTCGCATTTTTTTGGAATACATTTCTGCGGATCTACCGTAGAACACTAAAAACAATCGATGAGACGGAGCTTTTTGTTTTTGGCGGGCTTGATTTTCCCACTTTGGCTGTTGGCCCAGACCGGCGAGCCCGAGCTGGCAGAGAAGTATTTCCAGGACGCCGAATACCAAAATGCACTCACCCTCTACGAAAAGCTCCAAAAAAAGGAGCCCGACAACCGCCAATTCAACCTGCGCATCTCTGATTGCTACCAGAAGCTCAGCCAATATGCCGAGTCGGTGAGCTTCCTCGAGAAGACCGTCAAACGCAACCCGACCGAATACCTCTACCCCTTTGTCTTGGCCGATGCCTACCGCCTCGCCGGCGAATTCAAGAAGGCCGACAACGTGGAGAACGAGACGATCAACAAACGCATGGAAACCGAGGCCGACTTCATCGAGGTCGGCACATGGCTCAGCGACCAAGGCAAGTACCCCCTCGCGCTGCGCGTGTACCAGCAGGCGCGCAAGAGCCTCCACTCCAAATACGTCTTTGGCGAGGAGATCGCCTACCTCTACAAAAAGGAAGGCCAATTCACCGCCGCCACCGAGGAATACCTCGAGCAATACTACGTGAGCCCCTCGATGCTCGCCGACCTCAAGATCGACATCCTGAACCTCGTCAATGACCAGTCCAAGGAGCAAGTCGAGAAGGTGCTGCTCGACGCCGTGAACAAAAACCCCAAGGACCTCGGCCTGCGCGGCATCGTCTTTGAATTCTACGTCCTCACCCAAAACTTCTACGAGGCCCTCGTCCAGTGCAAGAGCATCGACAAGGTAAACAATGAGGACGGCGGCCGCGTCTACCAATACGCCATCACCCTGCGCACCAACAAGGAATACAAGCTCAGCAACAAGGCCTTGGACTACGTGATCGAGGCCCACGAGTCTTCGCCCTACTACATGCGTTCGTTCCAGGAAAAGGCCGTCAATGGCGAGTTGCAGGCATTTGAATCCCTGCCCGTCGACACCACCGGCATCCGCGAGTCGGTCAATGCCTACGACGCCTTGTTTGCGAAATTTGGCAGGCGACCTGTGTTTTTTGACGCCATGTACCGCAAGGCCAAGTTGCTGGCCTTTTACCTATTTGACCTCGACCGTTCGTTGCAGGAGCTCGACTTGGCCACCCAGCAGCAACTCAAGCCAGCGGAGTTGGCGCAGGTGAACCTGCTCATCGGCGACGTGTTGCTGATGAAGAAGGACTATGTACGATCCAAGCAGAAATACAACGATGTGGCCGAGGCCTGGAAGGAAGGCCAGATCGGTGCCGAGGCCAAGTACAAGCAAGGGCGGCTCAGCTACTTCAAGGGCGACTTCGAATACAGCAAGGCCCGCCTGCAAACCATCAAGGACAATACCAGCAACGACATCAGCAACGACGCGATCAAGCTGTTTTTGCTCATCCAGGACAACCTGGGCCTGGACACGACGACCTATCCGCTGGCGCGCTTCGCGCAG
>JANMIM010000640.1:0-4012 GCA_031375795.1 Bacteroidota bacterium | reverse complement strand
AGACCTTCAAAATGACAGTAGCTGGACCATGCCCTGGACCACCCACCTCATCGGCATCTACCACAACTCCAGCAAAGCCGACCAGGCCGGTGCCTTTGAGACCGTCTACTCCAAGGGTAATCCGGAATTTGACTACGAATGGGGCTGCACCGACGGCACCTACCTCGTCATCATCAGGCAATTGCACATGCTCGCGCTCGACATGAAAACTGGGAAACTCGTGTGGAACATCGAGATCTAGGCCCAGTGATTTGTTTGAAAGGGAGAATCCCCAAGCGCAGATGGTTGGAGAGACTCCTGATGCTCACTTTTTTGGTGATCCTCACCTTGCCAGTAGAGGCCCAGTCTGCCGACGAGGACGGCAACCCGATGCACACCTTGGTCTACCGGGTCAACAAGACATGTGGCGACACGGTCCAGATCACGCGCCGCAAAGGAAGCTTGGTATTCGATCACATCTCCGTGACGTCCTGCCCCAGCAACTTTGGCATCGGTAAAATTTTCTGGCTGCGCAAGGCATACCTGTTGATCATCCAAGGCGGATCCATGAACTTGATGATAGCCGCCATTCACAACGATCCCATCATTCGCAACCAAAAAGAATGGCAGGAATTCGAAGGGCCCTATTGCCACTATGTGGTGCGCGTACTGGGCGATGAATTGCTGTACGGGAAATGGAAAACCTACACCGCCGAATTCAAAACAGGCCTCCGCGACGAAGGCAAGCTCATCTTGCGGTACAACGCCCAGCTCGGCATCCTATCCATGCAAAACATCAACCCCCTCGGCCACACCATCGCCCAAATGGAGCTCTGGAGCGTAGACAAAATGCGGCTACAAACCTTCGTCTTGGAAAGTGAAAAGTGAAAAGCGCCCACCCAAAACCTACTACGTGCTACCTGCTACATACTACCTGAACTCTGAACTCTGAACTCTGAACTCTTAACTTTCACCCATAATCCTGACCATCACCGATCTTCTACAGAACCCCAAACGCTGAACTCTCCGCTCTCCACACCAATTTCCCCCTTGCATTTCGCCTCCAAATCGATATAATTGTACTCACAGCGAAAAATCTTATGAAAAAATACTTCTTCCTCCTCTCCCTGGTCTTCGTCGTCGCCTGTGGATCCAGCAAAATGATCATCCCCAGCCAGACCGACGTCGATCGTGGCAAGGACAATTTTCCCGGCCTCACCCTGACCGAGCTTACCGACGGCCAAAAGGTCTTCACAGAGTCGTGCAACGCCTGCCACCCCTACAAGAAGCCCGGCAAATACTCCGGCGCTGAGTGGAAGGAGATCATACCGCGCATGACCTCCAAAGCCAACCACAAGCTGCCGACAGCCATCGATGCCGCACACGAGCAAGCCCTCCTGCGCTACGTGAGCGTGATGGCGACCGCTCCCAAATAGGCGCGCGAAGCACCGCCTCGGCCCCGGGATTGTTACCGTGAATCATTCACCTGATCAATCCTGCCCTGCCCATGCGACGCGTGTCCTTCATCCTTTTCCTGGCCCTCACCGGCGTCTTGTCCGCCCAAAGCCTGATCCCCAATGGCGACTTTGAGCGCATGAGCAAGTGCCCCAAATCCTTGGGACAGCTCAACCGTTGCCAGGATTGGACCAGCCCCAATACCGGCACGCCCGACTACTTCAACGCCTGCTACACCCGCGATTTCGAAACGGTCGGCATCCCCAACAATTATTTCGGTACACGGGCGGCATTTGACGGGCACGCCTATGCGGGAATCCTCTATGGGGCGCAGGAAAAGGAATACTTGCAGATCCGCCTGCTGGAACCGCTCGTCGAAGGTCGTCACTACTGCCTGCGCTTTCGCGCGGCGGCGCCCAGTCCCAAAAGCGATGGCAGGTCTGCCATCCGCGTCGCATTTGTCGAGTCGCCCCTGTCCCAAAAGGACTGGAATGCCATCGACCTGCCACAGGGGGATTTGCTCAACGCCAAGTGGGAAGTCGGCCGCGAATCGGCAGACTGGGCCATGTTTGCGACCAACTACGTCGCCAAGGGCGGCGAAACCATGCTGGTCGTCGGCTATTTCCAGCCCCTGGATTTTCGCGCCTACACCTTCCTCGACTGCTTTGAGATGTACGAGAGCGGATCGCCCAACGGCTGCGTGCAGGTCGTGTATGTGCAGGAAGACGACGACCCCCAAAACCTCGTGCCCAATCCAGGATTTGAGAACAAATCAGGATGCCCGCAGGCGCGCGAGGACCTGGCCCTCGCCTCGCGGTGGCAAATCGCCGAGAATTCGCCCGATTTCTACCACAGCTGCGGCACAGGCACCGCTGCCGTGCCCCAAAACGAGCTCGGCTACCAGCTACCACACGCCGGCAATGGCTATGGCGGCATCTGGGCCATGCTGCAAGAGCGGCAGAATTACAGGGAATTTGTGAAGACACGCCTCGACGAGCCGCTCGTGGCTGGCAAGAAATACTGCCTCAGCATCTGGGTGAGCCTCGCCGAAGACAGCGACCATGCCCTCGACGAATTGCAATTGCGCATCACGCAACCCGGCGACAACAGCCATTGCCAAGTCGGCGTCGACACCACCAAGTTGGTGACCCTGCGCAGCGGTCACCTGCTCGACAACCAGAAGGGCTGGGAATTTTTGCATGGCACATTTGTCGCCAAGGGCGGCGAGCAATGGATCATGATCGGCAATTTCAGGGACAACGACGATCCCCACATGCAAAAGCTCAAGAACCGCCCCGAGAAGCTCGCGCCCTACAGCAATTGCTGCTACTACTACATCGACGACGTGGGCCTGCACGCGGTCGGTGCCCCGAGCTGCACCTGCCCCGACGACGCCCAGCCCTTGGAGGTCGTGCCGGTCGTGGAAATCCCGCTGCCGGAGTTCAAGGTCGGCGACACCTTGGTGCTCCGCAACCTGCAATTTGCCGTGGACAAGGCCGAGCTGCAGCAGGCCTCCCTCCCGCAACTCGACAGCCTGGCCGATTTCCTTGGCCTCCATCCCGACCTCAAAATCCGCATCACCGGCCACACCGACAGCGATGGCGAGGCCGCCTACAACCTGGCGCTCTCCCGCAATCGTGCCGCTGCAGTACTCGGTTACCTCGCCAGCAAGCAAATCTCACCTGAGCGGATGCAAAGTGCTGGTAGGGGAGAAGAGCAGCCCTCCGTCCCCAACAGCTCTGAAATCGCCAAAGCCCGCAACAGACGCGTGGAGGTGGAATTCTTGGGGAATTGAAAAATCTTACGATAGTTTGAAATATCGGATAAACCGGATATTTTTGCGTTTTGATTCCGATTAAACACCAATTCGTATGAAAAACACATTGAAATTTGCCGCCATGTGCCTGTCTTTGGGCCTTTTTGTGGTCGGTTGTGCTGGCAATCCAGCGGAGAGCGAGGAGCACAAGGCAATGGTTGCCGAACATGCAACCTTGGATAAGGAACATGCAACCATGGACTCCCTGCACAATATCATGGAGTCCGAACACGTGACCTTGATTGCCAGCGACACTGCCTTGGGTGGTGGCGCAGACTCCGCACATGCCGCCTTGGAGGCCAACCACGCGACCCTGCTTGCAGACCATGCTGCCCTGCTCGCAAAGCATGATGAAATGCTCAAAAAGCATATCGAAATGGAAACCCAACATGCTGCCGGCAAAGTCTCTGCAGAAGACCTCAAAAAAGAGCATGAAGCAATGAAAGTCGATCACGATGCCATGAAGGCCGACCACGAGAAGATTGTTGCAGAGCACGATCAAATCAAAGCCGACCACGAGAAAATGGTTGCAGACCATGCTGCTTCCGCTGCCGTAGTCGAGGATCCAAAAGCTCCCAAGAAGAAATAATCCTACGCACTGTTGATGAACAGCCGATGGACCGATCTGTGATCGGCCCATCGGCTGTTTTGATTTTTGATGGGATCATCGACGACTGCTGGCTGAATTTACAACCGAGGTATTCAGGCCATTTCCTTGCCGCTGGACACCTAGCGTTACAACCGCTTCGCGCACCTCAGACA
>JANMIM010000608.1:0-5157 GCA_031375795.1 Bacteroidota bacterium | reverse complement strand
CCCTGGCCACATCCACGACGACAGAGCCCGTTGCTGAGCAAATCCCGTTGTTGGCCACGGCATAATATGTGGTCAGCCCGGGAGGCGTGACGACCGTGGAATTTCCGGAGGCAAAGGTTGTGCCCAAGGGTGACTGCCAGTTGATGGTGAATGGCACGGGCGGCACAGGCGCGAATCGACGGGCATCGTTCACGGCGCTCCATGGAGTGGCATTTCTGCCGGGGATGGTGTAGGCAATCGTTCCGGTGGAATTCTCGATGCCCTCGGTTTCCCCAGTGCCGTCGGTGCCGGCATTGGTGATGTGGATCTCGACATTGTTGGAGGTCTCATAGAGCATCACCTGTGCATCGAGGGGCGTGCCGCCGCCACTCAGGTGTGCGGCGCCGTTGTAGTGCACGATGAAGATGCGGTTGGGGGCCAAACCGATCGTCTTGTAACGCACGGTATTGCCCGCATAGTCCTCGTGGTGGACAAAAATCGCGTTGTTGGGGTTGCCAATGTTGGGGATGTTTTGACCGCTGCAACATCCTGCCCCCGCCAATGGATCAAAGGAAACATAGGCATTGGAGGAAATATGTGCGCTGCTGTACGTATTGCAGAAGTAGGTGAAGTTGAAGCCGATCGGTACGGCGGCAGACAACTCGTCGTCGAAGAGCGACACGCTCGTCCAGCCGCCGCCGCCGACTGCGGCGATCGGGATCGTGGACACGTTGTATTGGTTGCAATCACCCGAGGAGGCATTGGCGGTCAAGGTGACCGGCGCACCCGCGCAACTTTGGAGTGGCGAAACCGTCGGCGCGACCGCAAGCACGGCTGGCGAGACGGTCACCGATTGGGACCCTGTCATGCGGCACCCAGCGGCAGAGGTCACAGATACATTGTAGGTCGTCGTGGTCGTGGGATTGGCTGCCGGGTTGCCGATCGTCGTGGAGGACAATCCGGTGCCGGGGGACCAGATATAGGTGTAGACGCCGGCAGGATTCGGCGTGGCCAAGAGGTTGGTGCTGCCTCCCGTGCAGATGGTCTGGTTGGGGCCCATCGCAAGGGCGAAGCTTGGCACATTGGCAACCACGATGGTATCGCGGTTTTTGCAGGGACCAGGCAGGTTGCTCACGACTTGGTAAGTCGTGGTGACCGAGGGATTTGCAGTCGGGTTGGCGCAGTTGGTACAGCTGAGGCTGCCCGCAGAGCCTGAGAGGACGTTCCAAGTAAAGGTCGTGCCACCCACGGCGTTGAGCTGCACAGGGCCGCCGCTGACACAGTAGGCCAGGTCTGGCCCGGCTGTTGTGCCTTGCAAGACCGTGATGTCGATGGCGCGCGTCTGCGTGCCGAGCACGGGGCAGGCATTGTCACGCAGTGTCAGGGTGAGCGAATTGAGACCGACATCGGCCCCGGTAGGGGTCCACGTGAAGGTCGAGTTTTGAGGGCTCAGACCAGATCCTCCCACAAAGACCCCGCCGGGGATGCCATTGTTCCAGGTCCAGTTGATGAGCTGCCCAGCGTCGGGGTCCGAGCCGGGGATCGTGAAGCTCAGGGTCTGCCCAGGGCACACTTGGATGCTGTAGGGACCCACTTGGGTACCATTGACGACCGTGGTGATGGGGTTGATCGTGGGGGCCACATTGGAGCAATTGAGCACGGTGACCTGGATGTCGCGCACCACGGAGCCGATCAGGACGCCGTTGCGGTACTCCTGCACGCGCACCGCCACGACCGCCACCTGGATGGCAGTCGGTGTCATGGTCATGTTGCCATTGGTGGAGTTGATCGTCACTGCGGGCACAGAGGTCATGGGGTTGGCGCCAGAGAACCCACCGGCATAGGTCACCGAGGCCCCACCGAGGTCGAGCGCATTGACCAATGCATACACCAGCGAATCTCCATCGGGGTCGATGGCGCCGTGGTTGTAGATATAGGGTTGATTCAAACAGACATAAGGAACCGGCAAGGTCGTGAAGTCTGGCGAATTGTTGCAAGCCGCAGCCACGCTGTTCATGCGGGCCTCGACGCGCAACCACGCCGAGCCTGGCGCCGTGAGCGTCGTGATGGCATTGTTGCGATTGCCCTCCTCGATGGAAAAAATCCAATCGACGCATGCCATCGGCAATACGATCGTGCCTTCATAGACATATTGCTGCACTCCCGGCAGGGCTCCACCGCTACAGGTCGTGTTGGGCAACTGTGCTGGGCAGATTGGGGACACCTCCACCGGATAGCCCGCCAACTGGTTCAAGGTCATGGTCGTGGTCGCCGCGCAGGAGGAGGCGACGGTGCAAGTGAAGGATGAAAACGGCGTGATCCCGGAGCAGTCCCTGAAAAAGGACAATCGCACGCGATAGGTGTTGGGGCCGATGCAGTTATAAGTAAGGTCGGCACCCATGGCGTGGGTGGCCTGCAAGACTGAAAAACTTAGACCTATAACAATGAATATGCCCAAAAGGTGATGTAAAACCTGCTTCATGATACTACCGATTTTGATGGACGAACAACCCAATATAGCTACCTGCAAACAAAGATGCGAAATTGTTTCCAAATAGCTAACAAGTCGTGAAGCTAAATTTTCAACATATCCGATTGTCGCAATCCTGATTTAAGTAATTAATAAACAAGGATTTGTGAAATTTTCGCTACTCCTCCTCCTCAATATTCTTCATTTTGGCCAGTAAATCATAACTGCCATGGACGACGATCGGGCGTTGCAGGTCGAAATTGGGAGGAAACATTACCTCACGGTAGCCGCTGTCGGCCACGCCGACTTCCACCTCCATGATCTGAAACGTAGGCACCGTGCTAGCATCACCATTTTTCGTGAAAACGCTATTTTTTCCTTCAAATTCGACGATTGCCGCCTCAGGCAACGCCATGACCCTGCGTCGGGTCGCCTCGATCTCGGCCTCGATGAAGGTGCCGGGGATCAGCTCATGGTCTTCGGTGTCCAGATGCACGTGTACCTTTACACTGCGGTCGGGCCCGATTTCACGGCCGATCAGGTGGATCGTGCCGTTGCGCCACGCACTTTCATTCACGATGCGCAGGCGCACGACCTGCCCGATTGCCAGGCTTGGCACATCTTGCTCGTACACAGTGAGTTCGGCATGCAAATGACCCGTGTCGGCGATGCGAAACAAGACATCCTCGGGTTTGGTATGTGACCCGATGTTCACATTCACCTGCGTCACAAAACCGCTGATCGGGGCATAAAGCGGGGCAACCTTCACGATCTCGCCGCCGTCCAAGCGTTTCAGGTCGATGTTGAGCATTTCCAGTTTGGCGCGCTCGCCCAGGAGCCTCGCCTTCAAGCCCTCGTAGTCGGCCTTTGCCTTTTCCAGGGTCTTGCGTGCATTCACATTTTCACGTGACAACGCTTCTTGGCGCGCATATTCCGATTGGAGGTAGCCGAGTTGGATCTGGTCCTCCAGGTATTGCTGCTGCATCGTCACGAAGTCTGGATGCTGCAGCAGGGCAATTTGCTGGCCTTTTTGCACACGACTCCCTTGCAGCAAGGGTGTCGATTGCAGGAATCCACCAAAGGGGGCACTCACGCTCACGAGGTTTTGGGGGGGCACGTCGAGCACCCCGCTCACATGGATGCTGGTGCGCAATGACCTTTGGGTTGCCCGCTCGGTGGTGAGCCCGATTTCGCGCACTTGGGCTTCCGTCAGGGTCACCATGCCGGATTCGACAACTTCTTCGACGACAGGGGCCTTCGATTCGGGCTTGCCACCCTTGTTGCAACCGACGCCCAGCAGCGTGCCCAGAATGAGGAAAACCGCAGCCAAGCCATGGGTGGAATACCTGAAAGCTTGCGTTGCCTTGTGGTCCTGAATCGATGTATTTCCAGTACGATATTTCATGTTGATTGCTTATTTGAGATTGTCAAATGAAAAATTGCCGATGAGGAACTGCGAATTCAGGACGCATTCGTTGAATTCAAGCATTTCCTGCAAATAGGCGGCCTCGACTTCCAAGGCCTGCTGCACGAGCATCAAGTGGGTGGCATAGTCGACCTCGCCAGCCGTGTAGGCGAGCTGCGATTGCCGCACGGTGAACCGCGCAGCGGGCAGCGCGGAGGCGACATACCACTCCAAATTGGCGGCATGCTGCTCCAGCCTGCCCTGCGCCAGCGTCCATTCGTGGTCGAGGTTGCTCGCCAATTGCTGCCTCGCAAGGTCAGCCGTCTGCCCCTGCACCCGGGCTGCAGCGATCTTGGCCAGTTCGGGCTTGATCCGGAGTGGCACGGCGAGCCCCACTGTGAGTCCCTGGAACCGGGCATTGGGCCCAAAATACACGTCTTGCCCCTGGATCGTCTGGGTGCCGATCAAGGTCTGGTTGAAATAACCCAGGCTGATGTCGGGAAGCATTTCGCTCCGCACCAAGTCGGCCGATCGCTTGAGCACGACGCAATTTTGGTCAGCCGCAACGAGTTGCGGATTGCCGGTGACATCCCCCGGCAGGGTGTCGACGGGCCATCGCATGCGTCGAAACACAGTGTCTGCAAACGTCGGCAGCGCCCCGTCATTGACGATCCATTCCAGCATTTCCTGCCAGCGTCGGATCTCAAAACCCACTTGCTGCAATTGGTTTTGGGCCTCAGCAGATCGGCTGGCGGCGGCAGTTTTTTCGAGCAGCGTACCGTCGCCGGCATCGTGCCGCAACGTGGCCGTGCGCAGCAGCGTCTGGAAGATGCTGTCGTGCTGCCTGAGCAGGTTGCGCCGGGCATACTGGTACTGCAGCTGATTCCAGGTCTGCCGCAACCGCAGCCGCACCTCGTTTTGTGTCACAGACTGCGCTGCCACGGCCATGCCCACACGGGCCTGGGCGAGGTCCTTGCGGTCGCCAAACACCGTCGGGAAGGGGATGGCTTGCGAAACACTGATGTTGTTGTCGGTCTTGTTGGCGCTGTTGTATTGGCCGACCATGAACTGGAATTGCGTCTTGGGTACCTCTGCCGTCACGCGGGCCATCGCCTCTGCATATTGCACCGCCATGCCGGCCTGCTGCATGCTTTGGTGGTGCTGCAGGGCCTTCTTCTCGGCCTCCTCCAGCGACCAGTTTTGCCCTTGGGCTGGCAGGGCGAGGCACAACAGGAGCAAGGTCGCCACGATGGCAGGCGCGGTGACGCCCTTGGATCCCGGCACAGCAAAACGCTTGTGGAAG
>JANMIM010000588.1:0-1362 GCA_031375795.1 Bacteroidota bacterium | reverse complement strand
TGCCGGCTCGATCACCATCGTGACGCGACCGACCTTGAAGCTGGGCTGCTGGTCAGGGATCTTGACTTGCACCCAAATCGGCTGGTAATCGGTCACAGCCTCGTTGGTGGGGCGGGTGCCCAGGGTATCGGGCGGCAGGGTGTCGATGTCAAAAAACACCATCTTGGGCGAGAACGTGAAGTAGCCGTTGTTGCGCATCACATTGGCGATGCGGCCGCGCTCGGCAGAGAGCTTGTCCTCGGAATAATTGTCACCACTGCGCAAGTAGCTGTCGCTGAGGTTGCGCAAGAGCACCTTGCGCATCTCCTCGTCCTCGATGAGCGGTGTGCGTATCTTGTCGATCACCGCCGCCTTGCCCTCGGCTGCCACAAAGGTGACGTTGGCCTTGTGCCGATTGATGCGCGATGTGCAGGTGTCGATGCGGTAGAAGACACGGGCATGGAAAAATCCCTCGGAGAAATAGACATTCTTGAGGTTTTCCACGTCACGCGCCAGTTGCATCGAGTCGATGAGCATCGGCGCCTCACCGGCGGTATTGACCAAGAAGCTCGCGACCGAGTCCACGATATGGTTGTGGGGCCTCAGAAACCGCAACCAGCGTTCAAAAGGATACTCGTATTGTTGCAATGTGCGGCCGAGGTTGTACAGGTGCAGGTAGGTCTTGGGCAGCAGCATGCGGCGATTGGGCCGGCTGCGCACCGAGCTGTACAACAGGTCGGGATTCACGGTGCTCAAGCCGATTTCCTTGAGACTCTCCAAGCGCATCCTCACCGTCGTGTCGGCCTTGGTCTCTTCGCCTTTGGAAAAGGTAGGCTCCCCCTTCATCAAATATTGCCCGGGCGACAAGTAGAGGTTGGTGGCGCAAGACGAACCCAGCAGAATCGCCAGCATCCCCATCAACACAAAAGCCTGAGCTACATTGAGACCTCCCATCCGATGCCGCACCACACGGTCATTGGGATTGTTTATGTAAATTGCGCTTTTCAATCAGCAATGCAGGCATTGTCAAAGGCGAAATTACGACTTTTTGCGGGGCTACAGCTCAAAAAAAACAGGCATGAGGAGGGACTCTTCATCGCCGAGGGTGTGAAAATGCTGCAAGAGGCGCTGCTCTCGGACTACGTGGTCGAGGCGGTGGTCTTGCAGTCAGGCTGCGCGCTGCCGCCCGACATCCACGTGCCCGCGCACCTGCTCATGGAGGCAAGCGAACAGGATTTCAAGCGGCTGAGCACGCAAGTGAGTCCAGAAGGCGTGGTGACGGTGCTGCGCATCCCGGGCGCCCCCCTGTGCCACGTCGGCAATCCCACAGAGGCCCTGCCCGATGGCCCTGCCTTCGTGCTCGCCGCGATCCAAGATCCCGGC
>JANMIM010000535.1:0-3380 GCA_031375795.1 Bacteroidota bacterium | reverse complement strand
CCGAAAATCGCCGTGCTGGTTTCCGAACGCGACAAGGGCATCTACGATGCCATGAACAAGGGCCTCGCCCGGGCAAGGGGTGATGTGGTTGGCATCTTGAATGCGGATGATTTTTACACCAGCCACGATGTGGTCTCAGCCGTCGTCGCAGCATTGCAGCGCTCGGGGGCAGACAGCCTCATCGGCGACTTGATTTTTGTGAAACCCGAAAATCTGGCCCATGTCGTGCGCTTTTACAGCTCAGAGGGATTCAGCCTCCGCAAATTCGAGCACGGCGACATGCCGCCCCACCCGACCTTTTTTGTGCGGCGTGAAGTGTATGGACGCTTGGGCAATTTTGACACGCAGTACCGCATCACCAGCGATTTTGACCTGATGCTGCGTTTTTTGTACAAGGCCCGCATCAGTTGGACCTACCTGCCCAAGGTCATGGTGACCATGCGCACCGGTGGGATCACGAACCAAGGCATCCAAAGCAAGATCCGTCTCAACCGAGAGATCATGCATTCGATGCGGAAAAATGGGCTTCCTACCAGCCTATGGCGCGTCTATTCGAAGTACTTCACCAAGATTTTCCAACTGCTGCGAAGACCAGGGGCCGCCAAGCGCTGAGAGAAATCATGAGAACGATCATTTGTTAGCCTGCTTTTTTCCCGAACTTTGCGCCCAGCTGGGGTCAGAGGGACAAAGAATCGGCAGCGAGGATCGGTCAAGGATGTCGGCGGATGAATATGTTTAGAATTCAAGAACTGCTTCAATGAAGATTCAAACGATAGGCCATGCTTGCATGGTGTTGCGGGACGACGACGGGAGTCCCATTTTGATCACCGACCCTTGGTTGGTCGGCTCGGCCTATTGGCGGAGCTGGTGGTTGCAAAACTACCCCAAGGCCGAGGAATTGGAGGATTTGACACGCACGCAGTTTGTGTACATCACGCACGAGCATGGCGACCATTTCCACCCGGCGAGCATACGTAGGCTGGGCACCGGCCCGACTTACGTGGCGCCAGCCTTGCCACAAGAGCAGATGGCGGCCTACCTGGGCCGCAAAGGCCACAAGACCCTGGTCTTGGAGCCGCTCCAGTGGCATCAGCTCCACCGCAAGGTCAGCGTCCTCAGCATTCCCCTGCCCAACGACGACTCCGTGCTGCTCGTCGATACCCCGACGGCCTTCATCGTGAACCTCAACGACAGCAAGCCGATGAATTACCAATTGGGTCGGGTGAGGAAATACATCGATGCACATGCCGGCAGCAAGAAGATCATCCTGCTCAGCAGCTATTCCCCTGCCAGCCCAGTCAATAGCTTCCGCAAAGACAGCAAGATCGTGAGCATGAAGGACAAGCGCGAATATGTAGCCCGTTGCTGCGAACTCAGCAACAAGCTGCGCGCCGACTTTTTCATGCCCTTTGCCAGCCAGATCATCCTCTACCGCCAAGACTCCAAGTGGGCCAATCCCTACCGCGTGAGCACCGACGACCTCCGCGAAAACTGGACCGCAGAGGCCACCACGCTCTGCATGCCCTACTCGACCATCGACCTCGATCAATTCACGCATTCCCATGTGCCTGAATCGGAATACTACCGCGACGAGGAGATGATCCTGCAAAAAGTGGCGGCACAAGAGGCGATGGAAAAGGAAGTCGTCTTCAGTGCCGAGGACCGTGAAAACCTGCGCAAGAAGCTACGCTTCAGCCGCCTGATCATGCCATTGTTGTTCAGGAAAGGCATCGGCTTTCATGTCGACGGGCAGGAATTCACGTTCAAGCCATGGGGCGGGAAAATGGTCGATGGCATCCAAAACCCGAGCTTTTCACTCATGATGCCCGGGCAGGCCCTGATCGACTGCCACAAGACCGGCCACTTCGCCGACCTCGGCATCACGATGTTCACCCTGATCATCCTCAACGGCCGGACGAATCCCAAGATGGTCTACCTGTTTTTCCTGCTGATCGGGCTGCACGACTACCACCACTGGTGGAGCTGGGGCAACCTCTGGAAATGGTTCCGCACGAGCCTGCGGCTAAACAAATGGAAAATACCAGAACTTCGCAGTCCGAGCGTGTAGTTGCTTCACAGTGAGCGCGTGGAGGGCGGCGCAAGGATTTTGGCTTAGCGTGGAAAGTTGGAAATTGAAATTTTTGGCATTCCTTTTTCAACCTCGATCATTCCGTGTGATTCGGAGTGCTTTTTGGAATTGAAGGTTGGAAGCGCATCTCGTTTTCACTTTCTTGTAAAGCGCATGCTTCTGACAGGCAAATAATTGGAATTCTATCCGCTTTTTTGTTAATATTGTGATGATCGGCCTGTTTTCCCTATTTGCAGTTGTTTGAATCCAAGAAAATGAAATTTTCGATGCTATTGATGGCCTTGGTGGCAGGGTTGCGCATAACCGCATTGGCACAGCCTGTTTACAATTCCTGTGGAAATGGGCCTGTGATTGGGACATCGCTAGTGGGCATTTCGCACCGTTGTGACACGACAGGGGTTTTCGAAGGTCCGAGTGGCCCCAACATCACGTGGGATTTTTCTGGGCTGATCGACATCGGTTACACGCCATTCACTCGTCCGCATGTGGACCCAGATAGCACGCCTGGAGGAATCAATTATCCCAATTCAAGTGTGGCATGGTACGAATCTGCGGGCTATTCCTACTTTCATTACCAACCCTCCTCGATCGACTACCAAGGCAACTATAACGGGGTTCAAGCATGTACCATTTTCACAGACCCAGCGGTTACATTGATTTGTCCGATGACGTATGGCAGTTCGTTTACCGACACGTATGGAACCAATATTTGTGGGGGACAACCGGCCTTTGGAGGCAAAACAGTCACTTACGATGCCTTTGGAACCTTGATCCTGCCATACGGAACGCTCCAAAATACTGTGCGTTTTCATGTGATAGACACTTTTAACCTTCCCGGATTCACGCTTACCTATGACAACTATTCTTGGTGGGATTCGTCACTCAATATGGAAGTGCTGATTGTTAGCTATCGTACGGGCTTCCCCACGAGAAAATACGTTCAATTCACGCAAGTTACCGGAGTTCTTGCCGCTTCTGATCATCAAATCGCGTCGCCATCGATTCTGCTTTACCCCAATCCCGTCCAAGATCAGGTACACATAGAAACTCCTGATGAATTGCGGGGAAGTAGGTTTACCTTGTTCTCAGCTTCGGGCCAAGTAGCTGCCGTGATGAGCCTCGACTTTGTTCATTCAACGTTGCAGGTGCCTATGCTCGCAAGTGGATTGTATTTCTACCAAGTGAGCGACCAGTCGGGCAATTTGTATATTGGTGATTTCGGCAACAACTATAATCGCCGTCGCAACCTGCGAATCTTTATTTACAACCCAATTTCTTTATATTTTATATT
>JANMIM010000499.1:0-2573 GCA_031375795.1 Bacteroidota bacterium | reverse complement strand
ACTGGATCGTCTGCGGCATTGGCTACGACAATGTATTGGATTACCAAGCCGAGCTGATGCGTGTCTCTCCCGACGGCGAGCTGCGCTGGGTCTACACGGGCATCTCCCTGCGGCACGACGAGGCCCGGGCTGTCATCGCATTGCCCGAAGGCAAATCTGCTTGGTTGGGCTTTACCTTTATCAATGGCATCGACTATGATCTTGTAATACAGGTAGTCGACTCATCGGGCCGCGAAATCAATGGAGAGAGGTGGTTGCTAGGGGAAAATGACAATGAGCGCACGGTGGCCAAGCACTTCTTGCAGCGCAGCGACGGCGCATTTGTGCTCCCGGCCTACACCAAAAGCAAGGGCAATGGAGCCAATGACATGTACCTGGTTGCGACCGATGCAACCAAGACCTTGCTGATCGACCAAACCTATGGCGGCAGCAACGACGACGTCTGCTCGGCAGTGATCCGCACGAGTGACGGCGGCTATGCGATGGTCGGTTATTCCAGGAGCTTCAGCTTCTCCACCGACAATGACATCGTGTTCCTGAAGACCACAAGCACCGGGAAACTTGTGGTGGAGTGATGCCTGATGAACGATGTGCTGAAACGAAAACTATTGGAGCTAGGTGAGGGCAAGGGGATGAGTGCTAGCTATGAAGGACTAGCAGTGCAATCCACTTTTGAGCCCCCTGCTTCTGTTGTCGACAAAATCAGCATTGAAACAGAATTGCAAGGATGGATTCCCAATGATTATCTGGAATTGTGCGAAATCGCAAATGGGTTTACCTTGTTCGATTACGGAGATTTGGATGGGTTTAGGTTTCTGAGTCTGGGAGAACTGAAAACGCTGAATGATTTCACGAGGGAAATGTATGCTGAAGATTGGGATGAAAAAATCCTGGTTTTCTGTGTTGTGCTAGGGGATGGCGATTACCTCGCTTTGAGGTCGGAGGATGGAGGCCGCTATTCGATTCTTGATGGCTATCATGATGCAATTCCGTTGAAATGGAATGTGATCGGCGCATCCATCGATGCGTTTTTAAATCGATTGATCGATGAGCGAGGCAGAAAATTCTATCTTCAATAGTTCTGTTTTGCTGTAGGTGCCTGGGTCGGGCGTGGTTTCTATCCATGTGCGACTCCTCTGCTGCGTACCGCACGGCGGTGGAGTCGGGTAAATGCATTGCGTTGTTTGGCTATAAACATGCGATACGCCGCGGGGCATCGGGCCTTTGGCGCTGAACCTTTGTGCGATATCCGTGCGATACGCCGCGGCACATCGCACGGATATCGCAAACGGCCTGACCGCAGCGCGGTCACACGTTTATAGATTCCGGCGCACCGATTCCGATCGACTCCGGAGGAGTTGCACGTACACCACCATCATGCATCAAATTCACAGATTAGAAATCCGCTCGGGTCACTACCTTCTGGGGACCGCAATCCTCACCGTTGCCAAACCCGCCGCGCGGAGCCCGGCGTCTGGCGCACGACCCATCCCAATGTGGGCGCCATCCTGAGGAGGCGCCTGCGCAGTACTTTGGGATGAAACGTGCCAAAAATAGTGCCCCAGTAGCTGCGCTTGCGTGTGATGGCCAGTTTGGCGAGGATTTCGTCGGTGGCAGACGCGCAGCGGATGCCGAGAAAGGCATAGTCATAGGGTGTGCCAGCGAGATAGCGGTCCTTGATTTGGAGGAATTCCCTGTACTGGGCCTCGTGGACGGGGATGGAGATGCGCGTGGTCATCATTTCCCCGCCGCTGCCGCCAAAGACATTCCAAAAATCTGCCGCATTGTTCACCACAAAGCGGCTGTGCTTGGGATCACGGCGGGCGACCTTGTGAAATCGACCCGCAGGCACAAAATTCAGGATGCTGTCTGCCGACCAAGCGATGCCCACGTGGCCACCTTTTTTGCCGCCAAACCACTTTGATTCCGTGTCCTTGAATCCGTTTGCTGGCTTGGACCCATGCAGGAAATAGACGTGCAAGGAGTCCTGGGCGCGCAAGCGCCCATTTGCAAGCGACAGCAGGAGCAAACCCATGCAGAGCCTGCCCAGTGACCGAGTCCAACCATTGCCCCTACGCATCAATAACTCTCGTCCTCGGTGGGGAAGGCGCCCGATTTCACGTCGACAATGTAGTTTTCAAAGGCGCCCTTCATCACGTCATACAACTGTGCATACCGCCTCAGGAAGCGCGGCGAGAACTCGTTGTTGATGCCCAGCATGTCGTGGGTGA
This sequence comes from Bacteroidota bacterium, assembly GCA_031375795.1. Classification (GTDB taxonomy): domain Bacteria; phylum Bacteroidota; class Bacteroidia; order J057; family JADKCL01; genus JADKCL01. The sequence goes on along the minus strand of JANMIM010000499.1, from coordinate 342 downwards.
CCAATACTTGGCCGTCGACGCCGGGGCCTGCACCGATGCCGATGACAGGGATCGTGAGCTGCTTGGCGACACGTGCGGCGAGATCGGCCGGGATTTTTTCCAAGATCAAGGCAAATATTCCCGCCTCTTGCAGGTTGAGGGCGTCGCGCACGAGCTGCTCGGCCTCGTCGTCGTCGGTGGCGCGCACGACATAGGAGCCAAATTTATAGATCGATTGTGGAGCCTCTTAAGTGAGAAGGTTGCCGGCCGGGCGTGTTCGCTTCTCACGACGAACGGCCCGGGCCGGCAAAAGAGACAGAATCAATTAGACTCTCGAAACAGCGATTTGCAAGGCACGCCGTC
>JANMIM010001108.1:0-2192 GCA_031375795.1 Bacteroidota bacterium | reverse complement strand
CCATGACCGCGAGTTCCAGGGTTTCTTTTTTGCCGATCGATTTCTCGGCGGTGCCGGGGTGCGGGCCGTGGGGAATGCCCATCGGGTGCAGCGACATCATGCCGCGCTCCACATGCTTGCGGCTCATGAATTCGCCCTCGACGTAGTAGAGGATTTCATCGGAGTCGATGTTGCTGTGGGCGTACGGTGCCGGGATTGCGAGCGGATGGTAGTCGTATAGGCGCGGGCAGAAGCTGCACACCACAAAGCCCTTGCTTTGGAAAGTCTGGTGGATCGGTGGCGGCAAGTGTACGCGGCCTGTGATCGGCTCGAAGTTGTGGATCGAAAAGGCGTAGGGGAAAAAATAGCCGTCCCAGCCGATGTAATCAAAGGGGTGGTTGCGGTAGATGAAGGAGAACATCATGTCCTGCTTCTTGATCTTGATCTCAAATTCGCCCTTTTCATCGATCGTCACGAGCTTGGAAGGCTTGCGGATGTCGCGCTCGCAAAAGGGCGAATGCTCCTCCATCTGTCCAAATCGATTGCGGTACCTGTTGGGTGTCTCAATCGGGGAGAAGGACTCGACAAAAAAGATGCGGTTGCCCTCGGTATCGAAATGCATTTGGTAGACGATGCCGCGTGGGATCACAAGGTAATCGCCTGGCCCAAAGGGCAATTCACCAAAGGGTGTCTTCAAAATGCCAGTGCCTTCGTGGATGAAGAGCATCTCGTCGCCCTGTGCATTTTTGTAGAAGTAGTCGGTCATCGACTTCTTGGGAGCCGCCACGCCGATATGACAATCCTTGTTGGTGTACAGGATCTTGCGGCTTTCCAGGAAGTCGTCGGTGGGAGGGGTCTTGAAACCCAAGAAGGAGCGGTGCTGGATATTGACCGGCACTGCCACCTTGGGTTTCACGTCCACGGGCTCCGAGATGCGCTCGACAAGTGTGGGCGGTGCGAGGTGGTAAGCCAATGAATAAACACTGGAAAAGCCCTCGGTACTCACCAATTCCTCATAGTACAGCTCCCCGTCGGGGCGCCGGAATTGCGTGTGCCGTTTGGGCGGAATCTGACCTAATGTGTGATAATGCGGCATAGATGCTTCATTCAAATGTTCAATTGCCGAGCCGTTGCGGGCTAGGCAGAAACTATCGGGGCTGTCTCCAGCGCGAGCCAATCGGTCGCGCACAAGGCAGCCAACGTATCGGCCTCGGGACTGCCCGGGGCCGGATGGTAATCATATATCCAGCGGGCCATCGGCGGCATCGACATCAGGATCGACTCCGTGCGTCCGTCGGTGTCGAGCCCAAACTTGGTGCCTTTGTCCCAGAGGAGGTTGAACTCGACGTAGCGGGCGCGGCGCATCGCCTGCCAGTCCATTTCGCGCTGCGTGAAGGCTCGGTCCTGATTGGCGGCGACGAGCGCAGCGTAGGCGGGGACGAAGCTTTCGCCCACGGCGATGACAAATTGGTGGAGGCGGCTTTTTTCTGCGGCGTCCGCGCCTTGCAGGCGGTCAAAGAAGAGGCCACCGATGCCGCGCGTCTCCTTGCGGTGCTTCAGGTAGAAATAGTCGTCGCACCAAGCCTTGAATTTGGGGTAATAAGCAGGGGAGAAGGCGTCGCAGACGTCCTTCATCTGCTGGTGAAAGGCGCGCGCTTGCAATTCATCCACATAGATAGGTGTGACATCGATGCCGCCGCCAAACCAGTGGAGGCCATTCTCCAACTCAAAGTAGCGCACGTTCATGTGGATGATCGGCACGTAGGGATGCGCGGCATGCAACACAATCGAGACGCCCGTCGCGTGGAACACGAGGCCGCTATCGACCTTGAGCGCCTCGGAGATGCGGTCGGGCATGGTGCCAAAGACATGCGAAAAATTGACGCCGCCCTTCTCGATGATGCGGCCGCCCTCGATCACGCGGCTGCGTCCGCCCCCGCCTTGCGGGCGCTCCCAAGCGTCCTCCCGGAAGCGCGCCTGCCCGTCGATCGCCTCCAAACCCGCACAGATAGCATCTTGCAGCGCCCGAAACCGCTGATCAATGACCTCCAATGTGAGCCCTGCGTCCTTCATTTTGTGCAAAGCTAGCAATTGTTAGGGAGATTTTTTGGGTGATTTGGGTCAGGGTTTTTTTGGGGGGGCGCAATGAGGCTGCATGCAAGTTTGAATGAATTCGGCATGGGTCCATTCCCTCACCATCCCCACCAAAAAAA
>JANMIM010000456.1:0-3515 GCA_031375795.1 Bacteroidota bacterium | reverse complement strand
TCGTAGGTGACTTGGGCCATGCCGCCCGGCAGTCCATCGACGAGCCTGCTATGGTCAGCGGCGGGTTTCAACAATTCCACCGATTCACCGTATGGCACGGTCAGTAGTTTTGCGCCATTGTCTGCCGGCGTGCTGCGCAGGACCAAGCCCGAAGGTGCCGCCACATGAAGTGTCGTTTGCGAATAAACCAAATTGCCTAAGAGCGATAGGACCGTAAAAAAGACCGATTTTGTTGTGCGCATGGATGTGATTTATGAATGGTTGATGCAGGTCCCCTCAATCGGCGATGTCGATTTCTGAAATCTTCAGGGTATAGTTTTGGTCGGTGGACTTTTGGATCAGAATGACTTGGCCGCCGCCCTCTGCCCTAAAGGAATAGATCGTGCTCAGCATCTTGCCACTGTCGTCATAAGTGGCCTCCAATTGATCTGTCCACGCAGTTTCTGTGGCATTGGGGTTTTTGGTGACCTTGGGGGCCGAGCCTTTTTCGCCCTGAAATTGCAACGGAGCGGGGATGCCAAACAGGTTTTTGGCTACCAAAAACGCCTCAGACCAGCTCAATGACTCGAAATGCAGGGCATATTCCATGGAGACATAGCCTCCGTAGTCCTTGCGATGCTCCTCGTGCAAGACATCGACCTGCGAGGCCCAAAGCCGACCCGCATAGGCTTCGACCTCCTCGCCTTTGAGCGGCATGACGCAGGGCGACAGGAAACCATCGAAGGCGTAGCCCGTCTTGCCATTGTATTTCACTTGGGCCATACCTCCGCTGATGCCGTCGACGACCATGCTGCGGTCGGCGGCAGGCTGGAGCAGCTCCACTTTCTCGCCATACTGGGCCAGCGCGACCTTCTCTGCAGTGGGGCTAGCGCTCGCACGCAGGTTCAGGCCTGCCGTCGCGGCCGCATAGTAGGTGCCTGCGGGCTTCTGCGCCCACATGGCTCCCATCAAGGACATCCAAACAATTACAAATAGGCCAACTGATTTTTTCATGTAACTATTTTCTCGTAGCGGAGACAAATTTACCACGATGCCCATCTGATCCAAATCACCGGGGCCCTTGCTGCGCAGAATTCCAGTGTAACCTGTAGGACGAATTGTGCAGTAGAATTGAAAACATGCAGATTCGGTCTTAAATTGGATGCAAATTGGAGATGCCGTGAAGAAATCGAGATTGACCTATTACCTCCTGCCGATCGCCTTGCTGATGGCGGTGGCTGCCCTGCGCCCTCTGCTGCGCCCACACGATGGCTTGCAGGCTCAAAATGGCCAATGGGTAGACGGACCCACCTTCTTGGACCTGCTCAAGATCCACGCCATCGACTCCCTGCCCGATGTGGATGGGCACTACTTCGTGACCAGCGGCATTTGCGAAAATTGCCATGGCTATGACCCCAACGGTGTCGCGCTCGTGGACCAATTTGGCACCGACCTCAACATGTCCGACGATTGGAAAAGCACCATGATGGCCAATTCCGCCAAGGATCCATTTTGGAGGGCGCAGGTGAGCCACGAGGTGATCACCAACCCTGCCTTGCAGACGATGACCGAAGACAAATGCCTCCAATGCCATGCCCCGCTCGGCCGGTATTCCCACTTTTTCGAGAGCCACGGCCAAGCCGACTACAGCATGGCCATGTTGGAGACCGACACCCTGGGCCTCGACGGTGTGAGCTGCATGTCTTGCCACAGCCAACGCGTCGATTCATTTGGGACGCAGTTCTCGGGAAAATTGTTCCTTGACTCGTCCAGAACGGTCTACGGCCCGTTTCCAGGCCCCGTCGTGGCCCCGATGTTCACGAGCAACCACCTCATCGCCGCCTATGGCCCTCATGTTCAAGAAAGCAAACTGTGTGCAGGCTGCCACACGCTCATGACACAGACCGTGGACCTTCAAGGCGGCCTCACCAGCAACTGGTTTGCCGAGCAGGCGACCTACCATGAGTGGATCAACAGCAACTATGTGAACCTCGACCTGAGCTGCCAAGTCTGCCACATGCCGGCGGTCGATGAAAACATCTACCTCAGCGGCCCCTACGTGTCCAGCACGACGACGCGCCGCCCGATCTACAAGCACCACTTTGCCGGCAGCAACACCTTCATGCTCAGGATGCTCAAAGACCACGCCGACAGCCTCGGCATCGCGGCATCGCCCGTCAATTTTGACTCCACGATCGCGCGCACCAATGATCTGCTGCGCCACCAATCCCTGGACATGGAGCTGCGCCAAAGCAACCGCACCAATGACACGGTGATGTATGACCTCAAGCTCACCAACCGTGCAGGGCACAAGTTTCCATCGGGCTACCCCTCGCGCCGCATCTTTGTTGAGTTTGTATTGCGTGATGCCAATGGGGACACGATTTTCCAATCCGGCACCTTGGGCAGCGATTACGAGGTGCGGGGGCAGGATCCTGGCTACGAGCCCCACCACGACTTGATCACACAAGAGAGCCAAGCCCAGATCTACGAATTCATCATGGCCGATGTCGCGGGCAATGTGACGACGACCCTGGAGCGCGCAGCGACGCACCTCAAGGACAACCGTCTGGTGCCGCAGGGTTTCCTGAGCACCCACCCCAATTGGGACACCGTCGAGATTGCAGGCACGGCGCTGAGCGACCCTGACTTCAACCACGATGGGGCCGTCGAGGGCACGGGCTCAGACATCGTGCACTACCACGTGCCCCTCGGCGGGTACACGGGCAACTTGCAGGTGAGCGCGCGCGTGTGGTACCAAACGGTGCGTCCGGGTTGGCTCGACGAGATGTTTGCGCACAGCAGCCCCGACATCGACCGCTTCCGAGACTATTACAATGCGGCCGATAAGTCGGTGGTCTTGGTGGGCGAATTGTTGACGCCAGATGTGATCATCGGCACGACGCAGGTCGTCGAACCGACCGTGATGGTGTTTCCCAATCCGACGCAGGATGGCTGGGTGAAACTGATGCTGCCGCAGGGTCTCGAAAATGTGTCGGTCACCGTGTATGACCTCCACGGACGCATGGTGCTGGCACCGATGCAGGCCCAGGATGCCGTTCACAAATTGCAATTGCCTGCCAGCCAAGGGACGTACTTGGTCAATTTGCAAGGCACGGGATGGCGCAAGGCGATCAAGGTGATCCGCAGGTAAGCGGATTCTACTTTTGCTTTGCCTTCCCTTCAAACAGCAAATTCGACAAGGGATCGAGCATTACCTTGGCGGGCAATTCGCCTACATGGAAGCTGAACTTTTGTGTTTTGGAGTTGATGGGAAAGGTCTCAAATCCGATTCCCTTTTCATTGGCATCAAAGACACCAATCTCCAAGGGGAATGCGAAAGGCTCCCCATCTTGTAGTTGTTTCACGGTCAAGCTCAATTCTTGTTTTGACTTTTTCCAAGACCAAGTGACTTCCAGTTGAGGATAGCCCGGGCGGTACAACCATTGCTGGAAAAACCATTTCAAGTCATTGCCGACGGTTTCCTCCATGACCTTTTGCAAATCCTCGCTGAGCGAATTCCCAAATTTGTACCG
>JANMIM010000449.1:0-2405 GCA_031375795.1 Bacteroidota bacterium | reverse complement strand
GAAGGGGCTTTGAAGGTCTTGCAGGCAGCCAAACGCAAGGGCGTGAAACGCGTGGTGCTCACCTCGTCGGTCGGTGCGGTTTCCTACGGCAAGACCCAGGCCCAATTGGAAGGTGTCTTGAACGAAAAGGATTGGACCGACATCTCGAACCTGAAGGACAGCACGCCCTATTTCAGGAGCAAAACGATTGCCGAGCGGGCAGCTTGGGACTATGTGAAGGGCGATGGCAAGGGCTTGGAGCTGGTGACCATCTGCCCAGGCGGCATCTTGGGGCCGCTTTTGGAGCAGGATTATAGCGCATCGGCCAATATCGTGCTCAAATGCCTCGATGGGAGCGCGCCGGCCCTGCCGCAGATCGGCTTCGAGGTCGTCGATGTACGTTCGGTGGCCGACTTGCATATTTTGGCAATGGAAAAACACAATGCCGTTGGGCAGCGTTACATTGCCTCTGCTGGTCACATGTATTTCAAGGACGTCGCCAACTTGTTGCGCAATCAATATCCGGGTCGCAAGATCCCGCGCTGGCAATTGCCCAATTTTATGACGCGTTTCTATTCCAATATCGACAAGACACTGAAGCCCGTGCTGATCGATCTCGGCGTCCATCGCAAAGTTGATGCCAGCAAGGCGCAGCGGGAGTTGGGGTGGCAGCCGATTTCGAAGGAGGAGGCGGTATTGACCTGCGCCGCATCGGCATTTGAACTGGGTCTATTGAAACAATGATATGATGCAAGGTTTGCAAAAAGCACTCTCCTTCGGTGGCATTTTGTCCGCTGCCGACATCGACATGGCCTTGGGATATTATGAAACGCGGCATTATGCGCCGGGCGAACATTACCTGAGCCACGGGCAGACCGCCAAGGAAATCGCCTTTGTGAGTGAGGGCATTTTGCGGGCCTATTCGATGGACAGGGATGGCAGGGAGGTGACCCAGTATTTCATTCGTCCCCAGCAATTTGCAGTGGATCTGGAGAGCTATTACAGCAACATGCCCAGTGAGAAGGCGATGCAAGCAGTCGTCGAGACGACGTTGCAAGTGATCCAACGCGAGGACTTGGATCGCCTTACCTCCAGCCTGCCCAATTTCTACATTTTCAGCAAGACCATCTCGGAAATGCAATTGCTGAACAAGCTCAAGGACAATGATTTCCTGAATTTCGGAACGGCCAAGGAGAAGTATTTGACATTTTTGAAGCGCTACCCCGAGCTTGCCCTGCGGGTGCCGCAGCAGTTTATCGCGTCCTATTTGAAGATCACGCCGCAGTCGCTGAGCCGCATCCGCAAGGAGATTGCGGGAGGGTGACCGTAAGGCGAAAAACGCACTGCAGAACGCGAATAGCGTGAACGGTGGGGTATCCAGCGACATTGAACCCCATCCGCAGACCAGCTTGGCACTGGTCAGAAGATGGGGTTCAATGTGCACTTATACCGAGCCGCGCAAGTGCAGCACCAACTCAAATAATCGTCTTACGCGACCGCAAGTGGTTGAATTCGTCTCGGGAAAATTCCTTCTTGATCTCGACGAGGCGATGGTAGCTGTCGGCAAAATAGGTCTCCGTGGGAATGCTATTGTCCTTGAAGCTGATGAAGGCACCGCTGGTGTTCTCGATCTCAAAGTCACGGCTGGCTTCCATCCAATCGAGTGCACGGTTGCTGCGGGTGTAGACGGGATTGTTTTCCAACTTCTCCTTGCGATTGAGGTCGGTGTTCCACCAGGTCTGGTACTGGATCGTGTAGAGGCGATCCTTGTAGGGGAATGCGCTCATTTTCATGTCCACGTCGGGCAGGTTGGCATAAAAATCGCCGATGATGGCCCCGAGCGTGACATATTGGAAGAGGCCGAGTGCGCGATTGCCTTCCATGATGAGCGGGGAGGTGAGGCTTTGCAACAATGCCGCATAGCCTTTGGCACCCAATCCTTGCTTTTCCACGAGGCGCGACGTGATCTTGTGTGGCGCTGGATCATCCAAGTCGGGTGGAAAGGGCAGGCCCGGCTTGCCCTGGGCCATGAGTTGCACGTTCATGAACGATTCACGGTCCCAGGAGCCCATGAGTTGATCGCCATATTGATCGCCGAGGCCACCGACGCCATCGATGCGAATGCTGGCGGGTTTGACCCCTTTTTGGGTGAATACTTGGTCCACAAACTTGCGGAGATCGACCTCATTGCCCTCCCAATAGCCATACATCACACAGTTGTGAGACACTGTGAGGGGATCAAAGCGCTCGTACAAGGCTGCGGCATCCTTGTCTGCAGGATTTTTTTTGAGCGGCTTGCCATTGATCTTGAGGTTGGTGCCGTTGAGTTGGCTGGCATTGGGATGCGAGGGTCGCTCGGGCAATTTCTTGGGATTCGAGGTCGAATTTGGGTTTTTGTACACGGTGCAAATGACGTTTTCCCAAGC
>JANMIM010001105.1:0-1641 GCA_031375795.1 Bacteroidota bacterium | reverse complement strand
GCCGCCGCTCGCGGCGCGCCATACGACCTCCTCCTCACCGACATCCAGATGCCCGAGATGGACGGCTATGAGGCGACGAGGCGCATCCGTAAGTTGAGCGACCCGCAATTGGCTGCCGTCCCGGTCATCGCCCTCACAGCCCACGCGCTGGTCGAGGAGGTCGACAAAAGCAAGCTTGCGGGGATGAATGCCTTCATCTCCAAACCCTTTCAGGCCGATGTATTGCAGGCGACCATCTTGAAACTTACGGCCGGCACGCAAGACGGCTCTGTACCCGACGCCAGCGTCGACTCCTCCACACCGCTCAGCGATCCTTTGACTCAGCAGCTTGACCTCAGTGTATTGCACGAAATCACCGGTGGCGACAACGAAATCCGCAAGGAATTGACGGAAATTTTCCTCCAGGAGGTTCCCAAGGCATTGGAAAAAATGCAACAAGCGGTCGATCAGGGCACTGGCATGAGCCTCTACCAAGCCGCACATGCCATCAAGCCTTCCTTGGTGCTGTTTGGGGTGCCCCACGCAAGGGAGCTGCTCAAAGTGCTGGAGGATGCCGAGGGACTAGACCGACCAGGGGAGGACCAGCAAACCGCATTTGCCCAGCTCCAGGTCTATGCACGGTCGGCGTGTGCGTTTTTGTCTGCCTAACCTCCTGTAGTATCGGCAGGGCATGCCCCGCTTGTTTGGGCAGGGCATGCCCTGCCCATACGGCATAATGTTGATCGTCAGTACTTTAGTAAAGCCATCCCCACAAAAAAAAGCCTCGCCACCGAGCGGCGACGAGGCTTTCAACTTTTCGATATCTATACAATTAGAACTTGTAGGAAAACCCAAGTCCAAAAACTTCCATGAATTGGAGGACAGGACCCTTGCGTTGGATAGGATTGCCTGTGGCATCCACGACGTTGGCGCCGTTGGCATCCTTGAGGTACTCTGGCAAGCCATCGCCATCCACTCTTGGGATCATGATGTCGTTGTCGTAAATCATGTCGGTGAAAAGATTCACGACGATGTACTTGTTGATCTTGGCAACCAAAGAGTTGGTCCAGCGCACGTCGATGTTTTGTGGGCGGTCGACATAGTTGCTGAAAAGCTCGAGGTTGCTTTCCAGGCCGACGTTTTTCATGATGTCTTTTTTGAATTTGGCCTTCAAGGTCGCGCCAAACTCCATCCTCACTTTGGTAAATGAACCAGGCCTGAAGTCGCCGTTGGTGTCACGTGTATTGACGCCAAACGCACCTGCAGTACTCAGGCTGTCGTCGGTCACGATCGTCATTTTGCCAGAGAGGGGGGAGAGGAAGAGGGAGAAATAATCATTGGGCTTGAAGTCGATACCGGCAGCCAAGATCAGGTAGGCGGGAGCAAGTGCCTTGGAGATGTAGACGTTGTCGCCAGGCTTGCTGCGGCCGGGTGCAAACTGGGTACGGAATGTACCTAGCCCCGTGTAATAAAACTTGTCGCTCCAGGCCTTCTTGCCATACTTGGAGTTCAATTCGATCTTGTCCACGGCCTTGGTGACAGGTGCCTTGGGGTCGAAGATGTAGTTGTTTTTGATGAAGCCAAATGCGAGGTCCAAGGAGTTGTCCCAGGTGCTCGTGCCCACCTTGCGGTTGGCAAAGGCGTTGAGGCTGCCGACAAGGG
>JANMIM010000423.1:0-12582 GCA_031375795.1 Bacteroidota bacterium | reverse complement strand
TGTCTGCCGGCGAAAAATCACGGGTATTGAGACGGAGGTTGGGGATGTACTCCATCAGGTCGCCCAGCGGTATCATGTAAAGATGTTTGGGCTCCACGAGCATCTGCGTGTTCACGGTGTGATTGAAGTTGCGGAAGGTGGAAAATCCGATGGGGTACACATTTGAAAACAGCAACAGCTCGCCTTGCTCGCCCTCTGGTGAGAGCATGTGCGTGACGGCCACAATGCGCTCGATCATTCCTTCATTGAATTCCGCCCGCACGGAATCGACCTGAAGCAAGAAAAATTTATTCTCCTGAATCGACTTGGCATCTGAAATGGTTTTTTTGAGCGTCTCGATCTTCTGAGCAGTCACATCGATGGCGGCTGTCGTCTCTTTGCTCGCCGTGCGCGCGGCTTCGCGCTGTTTGAGTGCCCGGTTGCGCCTCGTCGCTGCTCCCATTCCCAGCCAATTGATGCCCGACTCGGCAATGATGCCTTGGACAATACCCATGTGCGTGGCGTGGGCATCGCGCAACACTTTGAGGCTGTCTTGATTCAGGGAAAGCGCCTCCAAGCTGTCAGTCAGTGCTTTAGGTGGATTGGCCTCTAGCCTTAATAGCAGTGACTTATACGTCTGCATCGAGGTTCTTGACCTGAGCAAGTCGGCTTCCAGTGTGGCTTTTTTGGCGCTGGTTTCAAAGGCCGCGATCTCTGCACTGACCTTTTCGATGGCAATCTCGATCTTGGCCAAACTGTCCTGCAGGTGTTGATGGAAACTGTTCAAATCTGTCAAATGCTTCGTCTGTCGGTCCAGTTCCTCAGAGGCAGTGGTGATCACACCGTCGACCTCTGTGTAAATGTGGCGTGCTTTGTCCCTTTCCTCGATGTATTTCTCGAGTTCCTGGGGACCGAGGTTGTAATTGGGGTTGTCGGTGGAGTTGGTGCCAAACACGTCATTTTTGTATCCAAGGACCCGTTGGGCAAGGATGATGCGACCTGCAACTGGCCTGCCTGCGTCATCGTTGGCCGCCGATACAATCGTGCTAAACAAGGTCGCCGACTGGGCATAATCCTCTTGCGAACGGGTTTGGGCACCTGTGAGTGTATCCACCGCGGTCCAAAACATCTGGTAAAATTGCGTGGCATCCAGGCTCAGCAACATGAAAATCCGCTCGGGATCCTTCGATTGCGGATCGGAGTCATCGAGTTGCAAGACATTTTTGTAGCCCTCGGGAGACTTTTCATAGGTGGTGAGCCGCATCGACTTGCCGACAAAATTACATTGTTGGTTGGCGATCACTGTCTGGCCACTCAGGTTTGCAAGGAGCAAGAAATAGAAAATGAGCGCGATTGAAAGCGTTTTCATGCAGCAAGGCGTATAGTTGGTAAACAAGATGTCAAAAACCCAAATTACCAAGAATAGCGCTTTCGTCCAAGACTTACACTCACTTTGCAACGTTCGCGCACATTCTTGGCTGATCGGGGATTTTTTTCAAGGCCGCACCACAGCCTTCCCTTCACATAGGTTGCGTACGATCCAATTTGCCGTTGAAGCAAGGATTTCGGCCGGTCAGTCGCCAAGTTTTGAAACGTGATCCCAAGTGAATGAATCATACGCTCGATCAATCACCATCTCGGTTCGCAATGAAAAAGCTATTCACGCTCACACTCATCCTGCTCACACTCACCGTCCAGCCGCAGCAGCCCTGCGCCCTCGACCCAGGTTGGGACACAGACGGCAAATTGGTCGCTGATGGCAGCCGCCCTGGCGACAACATCGTCGTGCAGCCCGACGGCAAGGTCCTCGTGGGTTGCAATCCCTTTGGCGATAGCTATCCAACGTGAAGCGCTTCAACGCCGATGGAGGACATCTATCGGACTGTTGTGTTTGGGGAGGGGGTGTGAGTGAGACTTGTCCTTTGCTTTTCATTGTGGGATAGACTTGCAATTCTAGGCTGCGTTATGGACCCAGCATTGCCTTTGCAAGGAAGTGCTTGAAAGGTTATTTTTGCTGGGCAATAACCTATCATGAAGCTGAAACTAGTTTTTTGGATGTTTTTTTGGTCAGCCGCCTTCCAGCTCTGCCCCGCACAAAGCACTGCCCGTGGCTACTCCGAAACCCATCAACTGGAGGAGTTCAAGACCTTTGATGCGCAGGGGCGGACGACTTTCAGGAAATGGTGTATCACCGACACTCACTTCGAGATGCAGGTCTGGGAATTTGACACCAACGGCAAGCCGCAAAAGGAATGGGAGGTGCTTTGGCTGACGGCAAAGGTGGTCGCCAAGGAGCTGCGGTATCTTCCAGGACGCATCGAAGCCTGGAAGCCTGTGCAAGAAAGCCGATTTTCCGCGGATCCTAAATTCGCAAAGGCCATCCGGCAGTTCAAGCGCGATGGCTTGCCCAGTACGCAGCAGGAGTTGTTGGACTATCCAGCGATTCGCAAGATCTTTCTGGGCGAGCTGTATCGCTCCGAAGTGCACGAATTGAACGCCGAAGGCCTGCCGCTGAAAACCACCTATTTTTTGTCCAAGGACGAAAAAATGCGTGAAGAAACATCCATCTATGACGCACAGGGACGCTGTACATCGATCATTCTGGAAAGCTGGATCCCGGCGCCTCAACGCCTAGTGACCACAGTGACCTACAATTCCCAAGGCAAAATCGCCCAACTTGTCCAAGTGATAGAGGGTGAAGAAACCGACCCCTTGATGGTGGCCACCTACAGCTATGAGGATACGCTGCTGAAGGAAAGAACCGAGTTCCTGAATGGCCTGAACGACGAGAATTGGACGAAGACGACCCTGACTTACGATGCGCAGCGTCGCTTGATTCGCGATGAAACCACCGACTCAGTGGTCGCGGGGCCGGTGAGCTACAAGACTTTCAGCTACGATAGCAAAGGCCGCATTGCAAAAGAGGAGTGGTTTCGCATGGAAGACGATGTATTGCAGAAGACCAGGTCCATTGAGTGGGTCTATGAGTGAATCGAACGATCGGTGTTGGGAGCCTGCGATCGCGTCCGTCGCAGGCCCCCAATACCGATGGTTGCGGAATAGGATTCCGCTGAAGCAGTGATTTGAGCAGCTCATCCTATGGATTTTGAAATGGCAATTCAGGAGGATAAATTGTCCTCAGGATCAATCACATTTCGCATTCGCAATGAAAACGCTCTACACGCTCGCGCTCACACTCGTGCTCACGCTGGCTGCTCACACTGCGCAATCGCAGCAGCCCTGCGCCCTCGACCCAGGTTGGGACACAGACGGCAAATTGGTCTCCGATGGCAGCCGCCTTGGCGACAACATCGTCGTGCAGCCCGACGGCAAGGTTCTCGTGGGTTGCAATCCCTTTGGGGATAGCTATGCCTACGTGAAGCGCTTCAATGCCGACGGCAGCGTCGATGCCACATACGGTACCGGCGGCAAGTTTGACGTGCAGGTTGCCGAGCGCCGCACAGACATCGAGGCGATGGTCTTGCACAACGGCACACTTTACATCTGTGGCAGCACGACCACCGACATCGGCGGCACCAACACCTATGTATTTGCCGCCGCCATCGATGCCAATGGCGGCTGGGTACAGAACTTCGGCGTCGGTGGCATCAAACGATTCAACAGCGGCAACACCGACTTCTACATCGCAAGCGACATCGGGGTCGATGCCAATGGCAAGGTCTACCTCACAGGGCTGGAATGGGTCGACAACCTCTTTGTCTTGCGCATGAACACCAGCGGGGTCCTCGACAACTCTTGGGACGGCGACGGCGTCGCCTTGGTGCCCACTGGCAATGTGAACCATTGGTTTGAGGTCAATGACTTGGATTTTGACAAGGCGGGCAAGGTGCTCATCACCGGCAAAAAATACAAAGCCAACAATGGCAGCAGCATCCCTGCGTTCTGGAATGTCTTGGTGGCCCGCTTCAACAGCAATGGCAGCCTCGACGGCGGATTCGCCACCGGCGGCATTGGCCTGTACAACAGCAGCCCCGGCAACTTCGACGAGGGCAAGCGCATCCAAGTCACCGCCGCCAACGAATATGTGGTGATCGGCAACACATACAACAACATTTCCTACAACTACAGCGCCGTCAAGATCCTCAACAATGGGGTCCTGGATCCCACATTTGGCAGCGGCGGATGGTCGGTCAACGATCTGGAGATGAACAACGAAGAGGAATATTGCCTCAATGGAGCCGTGATGGCAGACGGTCGCATCCTGCTCACCGGCAACCAAGGCTCGGGAGACACCGTGCACTTCAGCTTGCTCGTGCTCACCCCCACGGGTGTGCGCGACAACAGCTTCGGACCCGCAGGCCTGTTCACCAACATCTTCAACCAAAACAACAACAGCAGCTCCAGCGGCATGGCCATGACCCCCGACGGCAAGGTCTACCTCGGCGGCTACACCCGCACCTGTGCCAACGGCACCTGTGGCCCGTTGTACATGGCCCTCTCCCGCTACCTCGGAGGCACACCTGCAGTCGGCATCACGGCGGAGGCGCAAGCCGCCATTTCCCTGTCTCCCAACCCCGTCTCGGCAGGTCAGCAAATCAGCGTCTACGGCCGAGACTTGGATTCCGAAACAGCGATCACATTGACCGACATGAGTGGCAAGACCGTCGCCCCCCAATTGGACGGAGACCGCTTCACGATACCAGCCATCTCGCCGGGCATCTACCTCTGCAGGATCGTCTCCCCAGATGCCGTCTTCAGCAGCAAAATCGTCGTACGTTAATCCGCCTGTTCCATCATTTTCCCCTGGCAGGCCCACCATCCGCAATGAAGGTTCTTTTCTCGATAGCGTTCTGGTTTGCATTGGCTTCCCTCAAGCTTTGGGGGCAATATGCGGTCTATCGCGGCGACGATACCGACAATCCCATCGGGGTTTCCTCGGCGCCGGGATCCCGCTGGACCTACTATTTAGGCTCGACCGATTCAAGCGGCATCTTCCATCCGAGTGATTCGATTGAGGTGGGGGATTCGATATGGGGTTATAAATCGACTGTCACGGTCGACCGGGAAAATTTCTATTGGCTCACCTGTGATGATCGCGACCGTGGATCGACAGTGCGCCTTGACTTTGGCTACATCCCGATCGAAGATGGCCTGCTGGTGGAAGAAAAGGCAGTGCACTTGGTCACGCGAGGTCGCAGGCATGGAAAGGAAAGAATCATGGCAAATTTTGCGGATGACTTTGCGCCTGAATTCAGGACCACCTATGGCGTGTACCATGTGTCGGAATTGCTACTCCCGGCTTTTCCCATATCTCAAAAGGCCTTGGACATGATTTTCAGGAAATTCATGCGAGCAGCCCGCGGCTATCCAAAGGTGATCCAGCAGCAATCCTCGAAAAACCTACTCCAGTCCATTTGAGAAGGATGGGCCGCGCAGGCATGGATCCCTTGGTGGCCATCAAGGACCGACTATTCAGACCGTCGCATCCGCAAATGGTACATTGGCTGACCAATGAAGTGGCTGCTATTCTCCCGACGAAACCGCGAAAGGACAAGCGCTCAGGAAAAAAGCGATGCAATATAATAGGATACCATTCCCATGGCGGCCGAAACGGGGATGGTAATGATCCACGCCACGAGCAATTTGCTGGTAATGCCCCATCTCACCGCAGAGAGGCGCTTGGTGGCCCCGACCCCGATGATCGAACCCGTGATCGTATGTGTGGTAGAAACTGGAATCTTCAAGTTCTCGGCGACAAATAGGATCATCGCTCCAGCGGTTTCAGCGGCTACCCCTTCGAACGGTGTCACCTTCGTGATCTTGCTGCCCATCGTCTTGATAATCTTCCAGCCGCCGCTCATGGTGCCCGCGGCAATGCAGGCGTAGCAGGCCAATGGTACCCAGTTGGGCATGTCGTGAAAGTCCTTGATCGTGCCGCCCGCAATGAGGGCGGCGGTGATGATGCCCATGACCTTTTGCGCATCATTGCCACCATGGCCGATGCTAAATGCTGCCGAGGACAGCAGCTGCATCCGCTTGAACCACTTTTCCGAGCGCGATACATTCATGCTGCTCAGCGTAAGGGTAAAGGTGCCTACTGAAAGCCCGATAAAGGCCAGGAGCAGCCACTTGAAATTCGCACCAAACAGGAGAAATCTTGAGATTTCAGACTCGTAGGGCATTTTTGCGAGTACCTTGGGGTCGGTTTCCAACTGCGAATAGACCAAAAAGCTCAAGCCCGCCATGACCACCAGGCTGATGATCTTGGGATACAGCGCCTTCTTGAAGCTGTGCAGGAACCACAAGGAGATCAGCAATGCGACAATCATTCCGAGGAAGGGTGCCAGCAAGATAAAGGAAGCGGTCTTGATGATCGGCTCGGGATTCAGTGACTTGAAACCAGCATGCGCGATTGCAGCACCCATGAAGCCACCGATCAGCGTGTGGGAAGAACTTGATGGGATGCCCTTCCACCACGTAAGCAGGTTCCAAACAATGGCTGCGATCAAGCCTGAGATGATGACCTCTAGCGTCACATATTGTTCCTGCACCGTTTTGGCGATGGTGTTGGCGACACCATGGTCTTTGAAAATGAAAAAGGCGGCAAAATTGAACAAGGCAGCCCAGATGACTGCTTGTGTCGGCGACAACACACGCGTCGAGACGATCGTCGCGATCGAATTGGCGGCATCATGGAAACCATTGATGTAATCAAACCCTAGCGCCAGGATGATGATCACAATGAGCAGTGTTGTCATTGGATGGGATTACTCAGGTGGTCTTGATCAAAATGGCTTCCAAGGCAAATGAAAGCTCCTGGAAATAGGCCAGGGCCTTGTCGGTCGCGTAGAAAATCTCCCGCAACTTGAGCGCTGTGGTCACTTCATAGTCGCCATTATACAGACTCGCCAAGCCATGCATGAAGGTCTTGTCTGCACGCGTCTTGTGGTCTTGGATGGCCTTGATCTTGGCTGCCATTTCCTTGGGCTGACGCAGGTTTTTGAGCATGCAGACCGCACTAAAGGATGCTGCAGCGCATACTTGCACGTCTTGCGCCAATTCAAGCAACAGCGGCGGGAATTGACCGACCTCGTAAAGGATTACACGTTGTGCGCCACCGTCGAGTTCATCCAAGATGCCGTCGAGCGCGGTTACAAGTCGATGGATGTCTTCCCGGTCAAACGGCGTGAGAAAGGTAGCCGTCAGCTCAGTCATCACGGTGTGGATATGAACGTCTCCACGCTGCTCGGCTGCTGCCACTTGTTCCGCAAGCTTGCGACGACCCGCAGGATCGGCCGAGCGTAGCAGGTCATAGTAGCTGTCTGCGGCTTCCTTCACAGCAAGCGCATGCGCTTCAAAAACGGGGTAAAAGCGCCGATCCTTGGGAACGAGGCTTTGGATGAGGTTATTTACAAATGACATGGTAAACAATAAGCCAGCTTGCTTCGCCTCAATCCTAGGCCATTCCACGCTGGAAAATTTATGATCATAAACGTTGCGCCATCAATCGGCAGCACACCAAAAGTCGGGAAATCTTGCCAGCGGAATATTTCTCCAATGTTAAATTAGTGTTACGTTCGCAACGGTTTATGAGTCAATTCATTACCCCCTAAATCTGGGTGCGTCCCTCTGCAAAAAAGAGGCTTACATATTCATTCACCTCTTCTATCCAATTGCCGGTCAAGGGCAAGGAATGGGCCTCCACTGTTGGGCGGTCTACGCCTAAAGTGGTGGCCAATCCCGCCACGATGAGCGCATTGCGGTGGAAATTGTTGCCGCACCATTCCCCCTCTTCCCAGAAAAGCAAATAGCAGCGATCTTCATGGCGTGCGAATTCCAGGATGTGCAGGCAGTCCCAATCCAGCGGCTGCGTGATTGGTTGCCGAAATTCCCAATCTGCATCCGCGATCGCCTTGAGCAGCGGTTTCCAAGCCTGTGGGATCTTGAGATCGACAAAATTACTCATCTGTGCGTCGCCTGTCGGGCAAATGTGCTTGCAGTGGATTCCAGCATCATGGTCGTCCAGCCATCGGGATAGGGTGGCTGCAAGAGGCTACCCGCCGCGAGGTTGGGGTAGCTCTCATCGTAGCGGCGGATGAGCGTCTGCGACTCGTTGCGGTTCAGGTGCGCGCGGTTGATTTCGCTAGGGGAGCGCAGGCCCGTCGCGGCGAGCAGCTCCCTGAACGACTTCACGGTCTCGCCATGGTAGTTGGCGACACGCTGCTTTTTGTCCATCACCACAAGGCCGCGGGTGAGCGATGGGTTTTGCGTCGCAACACCCGTGGGGCAGATGTTTTTGTTGCATTCCAGGCTTTGGATGCAGCCCAGGGACATCATGAAGGCCCTCGCGGAATTGCAGGCATCGGCGCCGATCGCCAAGGCGCGGTAGATGTCAAAGGCCGTCGCCACCTTGCCCGAGGCAAAGAGCTTGATGTGTGGCTTCAACCCAAAGCCGATCAGGGCATCTGCCACAAAGGCCAAGCCGTCTCGAAGTGGCCATCCGACCGAATTGCTGAATTCCACCGGCGCCGCTCCGGTGCCGCCCTCGCCACCGTCGACGCTGATGAAGTCGGGCAGGATGCCCGTTTCGAGCATGGCCTTGCAGATCGCGAGAAATTCGCTGCGCTGCCCCACGCAAAGCTTGAAGCCGACGGGCTTGCCGTCTGAGAGTTCGCGGAGCGTTTGGATGAAGTGCATCATCTCGATCGGCGTGTGAAAGGCCGTGTGGTAAGGTGGGGAATTGACCGTCGTGCCTGGCTGTACGCCACGGATCTTGGCAATCTCGGGCGTGTTTTTGGCGGCAGGCAAGATGCCGCCGTGCCCGGGCTTCGCGCCTTGGCTCAGTTTCAGCTCGATCATCTTGACAGCCGGCCGTTTCGCATTCTCGGCAAAAGCGGCACCCGAAAACCCTTCCTTGCCGGGTTCCCGTGCCCCAAAATAGCCCGTGCCGACTTGAAACACGATGTCGCCTTGATTTTCCAAATGGTAATGACTGATGCCACCCTCACCCGTATTGTGCGCAAATCCGCCGATCTTGGCACCTGCATTGAGGGCGAGGATTGCATTGGGGCTCAAGGATCCAAAGCTCATGGCCGAGATGTTGAGGATGCTGCTGGAATAGGGTTGCTTGCAAGCGGGGCCACCCACGAGGACACGTGGATCTGTGGGCACGTCATGGTGATCGAGGGCTGCGATGCTGTGATTCACCCACTCATAACCCTCTGCATAGACATCGAGCTGGGTGCCAAACGGCGCGGTGTCCAGTTCCTTCTTGGAGCGCTGGTACACCACCGAGCGGTCGATACGGGAAAAAGGGCGCCCGTCGATGTCGTTTTCGACAAAGTACTGCATCACCTTGGGCCGCATCCATTCCATGACCCACCTCCCCCGACCGAGTAGGGGGTAGTTGCGTTTGATGGTGTGCTTGGTTTGCAGCAAATCGGCGACTCCCATGGCGATCAAGGGCACGATCACGACCAGCGACCAAAGGATGGGCGTCCAGAAAGGTGCCACGGCCCCGACGATGGCCAGCACGACGACCGAACAGATGATGAATTGATTCCGCATGGCACAGATTTACGGTTTTGGGGGGAGAATTCAAATGGGAGGTTTTCTTGAGAATGGTGCCATTGGTGACCTGCTTACCAATCTCGCTCCTGCAGGGGCGCCCATGAATTCGGCAGACGCAGGAATTGCGCTGTTCGTCGGCCCTCCCCAAAGCCGTGTTTGTGGGCCGAAGAACGGTATTGGCAGCCACACATTGATTCGGCGGCATAGGAATTGGGCTGTTCGTCGGCCCTCCCCAAAGCCGTGTTTGTGGGCCGACGAACGATATTGAAAGCCACACAATGATTAGGCGGCGCCGCATCTTGAATAAAAATTCGCGTTCGTCGGCCCCCAGCGGTGTTTTGGGGAGGGCCGACGAACCAATGCCGAAATTGCCGTATCGATCTCGCCCAATCGCCACCCGACCTTGGAAATAAATGGGAATGTTTCATCTTTACATCCATGCGAGTGCGCCGACATACCCTGCGATCGGAAACCCTGAAATTGTTCATGGCTTTTTGGCTGCTGTGCATCGGGAAAGGCATTGCCCAGCAGCCTGGCGGGATGGAGAGTTATTTTCGGACCATGCGCCAGGCCATTACGATGATGGATCATTTGCCGCCTTCCAAGCCTGTCGGTTATTCCTTCATGGCTGCCGGCCACTGGTATGGGGCGCATGAAAATGTGCGTTCCCCCTACCCTGCTTCCACGCTCCTCAACGCATCCGGCCTCTTTGACAATCTGCAACCGCATCGAGTTTACATTTTGGGGGATGCCATGCGCGACGTCGACGATCCCGTGCAGGTTGCTGGATTCAACTACGCCTGCGGCCAGCTCCACAGCATACCCTACATGGTTCCCGGCAACCACGACTTGATGGCCGACGGCCAATTTTACGGTCATTTCCAAGCGTGCGACATGCTGGAGGGGGACTTGCTGATCTGCCTCAACACCGAAATGCTGCGCTATGGCGGCGGCAAGACGATGCTGGCGCAGCTCAGCGACACCAGTGGCAGCTGCCACACGGGCCGCAACCTCTTCGTTTTTTCCCATCGCCTGCTCTGGGCCCTGGCCGAGCCGGGCTTTGCCGAAATGGACGATTTTGCCAATGAGCCATTTGCGCCGATGGTGGATGCCGACACCGTGCAATTGATTTACAACGCAGTCCTGGAACTGGCTGGTGACCGACCCCTGCATTGGTTCAGCGGCGACATCGGGGCGAGTTGGTCAGAGACGGTGTTTCATGACGTCTCGGCGGATGGCCAGCGGCATTTTTACGCTGCGGGTTTGGGCGATTGCAAGGAGGATGCCTTCTGGCGCGTGGTCGTCGACAGCCTCGGCCATGTGGAAACCAGCCTCGTCCCACTTGTACCCAGCGGCCAGGAACGCGATCCATCTCACTACGACCTCGCTCACTGGCGTGAGCGGATGCTAGCCAAACGCGCCGCAGAGCAGCCATCTGTTTGGGAGCAGGTTTCAGGCCTCATCGCCAGCAAGAAATTTTGGCTGGGCATCGTCATTGGCCTGGGCATCGCCACGGCGATCGGGTTGCTGATTCGCAAAAAATCGGCTTGATGCGTTGCCGTTCCGGGCTAGGATCGCGGCTCAATTTGTGACTACCACCCGACTCGCAAATCGTTTGAATCCCAAGGCACTTGCCCAGCCAAATGCCCCGGTCGTGCCAGTAGCCGACAACCTCGTCGAAAAATCAATTTATTCCCCCTAAATCAGCAACTTGCAACCAAAATTTCCCCGTAATTTGGTGCTGCTAAATGGAGCATGGCCGAGAAATATTGGGTTGGCGGGAAATGAGGTACCTCTGTGCCTTGGTGTGGATCAGTTTCGCCATCACAGAGGCCGCTTGGGGCCAATCCAGCAATCCATTCCAACCACTCTCCTCCGAATGGGCCACCCCCAACGAGACCCGTCTCGCCTCGGGCGCGCCGGGGCCACGCTACTGGCAGCAGCGCGCCGACTACAAGATCGCCGTGGTCCTCGACGACCTGCGTCAGCACCTCACCGGCGAGGAATCGGTCACCTATCACAACCGCAGCCCACACGCGCTGCAATACCTCTGGATGCAGCTCGACCAAAACCTGCGCAAGCCAGATGCCATGACCCGGCAGACCGAGCCCGGCCGCTCCTACACCAACGCCAACCAGTTTGACCGGCACTTCCTGCAAGAGCCCACCTTCCTCGGCGGGTTTCGCAATGTGGAGGTCAAATGCCTCGGACAAACCCTGCCTGCAATGGTCGTCGAAACCAACATGCGCATCGACCTGCCGCAGCCGCTTGCACCCGGCGACTCGATCGTGATGCAGATCAAATGGGACTATGCGATCAACGATGCCCGCTTGGAGGGCCGCAGCGGATTTGAGTATTTCCCTGAAGATGGAAACCACATCTATGAGATCGCCCAGTTTTACCCCCGCATGTGTGTCTACGACGACGTGAAGGGTTGGGAAAACAAGCCATTTTACGGCCCCGCGGAGTTTGGCCTGGAGTTTGGAAACTTTGACCTCAAGATCGACGTCCCTGCCGACCATGTGGTCAATGCGACGGGCACCCTCCTGAATGCAGATGCCGTCTTGAGCAAAGAGCAGTTGCGGCGCCTCTCCCTGCTGTCGTCGACACCAGGGGTCCCGCAATTCATCGTGAAGCCAGAGGAGGCCCGGCTTGCCCAAAAAACAAAAGCCACGGCCCGCAAAATCTGGCATTACACCGCCCAAAACGTGCGCGACGTTGCATTTGCCAGCTCCCGCAAGTTCATCTGGGACGCTGCCGAGACCGAGATCGGCGGGCAAAAAATCCGTGCACAATCCTTTTACCCCAACGAGGCCATGCCCTTGTGGGACAAATATGCCACGCACACCATCATCCATACCCTCAAGACCTACTCCCGCCTCACGCTGGATTACCCCTACCCCGTCGCCTCGGCAGTCAATGGCCCGGTCTGGGGAATGGAATATCCCATGCTGGCATTTTGCGGGCAGCGGCCGACCTCCTCGGGCTACTATTCCCGACAGGCCAAGTACCTCATGATCGGGGTCGTGATCCACGAGGTGGGCCACAACTTCTTCCCGATGATCGTGAACA
>JANMIM010000400.1:0-4942 GCA_031375795.1 Bacteroidota bacterium | reverse complement strand
CCCCAGCCCCTATGATGCAGAAGGACACACCCCGATCACCAAGGCTGTCACCTCCAACAAAGAGGAGGACGTCAAAAAGGCCATCGCGAGTGGCGCAGACATCAATATGCGCAATGCTGCCGGGGATGCGCCCATCATGCTGGCCCTGAAAAACAAGAGCGACATCGCCTTTGATGCGCTTTTGGCTGCCAAGCCCGACCTGAATACCACGGACAAGAGCGGCAAGACGCTCGCAGTCGTGGCGGTGGAAACAACCCAAAATCCGATTTTGGAAAAGCTGATCCTCGCCAAAGCCGACCTCAATTCAGGCGCTCCGATCGCGATCGCCGTCAAAAACAACAATACGATTGCCGTCACCAAGCTCATCGACGCACAGGTGAGGCTTGCCCCGGCAGTACCAGCCGCCGTGGAATTGAATTCGCCAGACATCATGGTGCAACTCATGAACCACGATGCACCGATGACACCCCAGGTCTATCAGCGCGCTGTCCAAAAAGGCAACCAAGAAATGTTGGTCGCATGCATCCATGGGAAAAAGGAAGTTGCTGATGCCATTCTGGACCATTGCTTGGCCGTCGGCGCCTCCAAGAGCATGATGAGGACTTGCTTGGAGCAAGGTGCCAACGGGAATAAGATGATCGACTACGTCGTCAAAAATGGCGATGGAGCTTGGGCGGAAGAATTGCTCACAGCTACAAAATGCGATGCCACCAAGATGGAATTGGCTGCTTTCAGCGCAGGCAACCTCGACATCGCCCGCAAGGCGCTCGCGCATGGCGCTTCCGCAACCGAAGCTGTTCCACAAGTGGTCGCCTCCAAGAACACCGGTGCAGTGGCCCTCTTATTGGAAACGCAGGGAACCCAGCAATTGATTCTCGAATCCGCAGTCGCCAACAACAATACAGCGATCGCCAAGATGGCCATTGACAAGACCGCCAATGCATCCGATCCCGCCCTCATCACCTCGGCCGTCACCAACAACAATGCGTCCATGGTCAAGCTCCTCCTCGAGAACAATGCCTCCGCCACAACCTCCGGACTCGTTCCGACAGCCGTGGGGCACAAAAACGAGGAAATGGTGCGGCTACTCGTCGAGGCGGGCGCAGACCCCAATGCTGGACTGCAACCATCCATCAACAACAACCTCACTGGCATCGCCGTTTACCTCATTTCCAAGGAGATGACCCTTGTCACCGATCCTGCATTGGTCTCAGGGGCAGCGAGGAACGAGAACCTCACGATCTTGACGGCATTGATCACCAAGGGTGCACTTCCCGATCCAGGCATGCTGCCAGCCATCCAAGGCAAAAACGAACCCATCGTCAAGTTTCTGATCGAAAAAGGCGCAAAAGTGGACAAGGACGAATACATTTCCACTGCCGTGGACAAGGACTTGACGGGTATCGCGTTGATTTTGATCGAAAAGGATGTGCCGATTACATGGAAGTCTGACAAGGGCGAAAACCTCCTCCATATCGCTTGCAAGCGTGAGAACTTCGATGTCTCCAAGGCATTGATCGGTAAAAGCATCAGCGTGACGGAAAAAACCAAACAGGGCGATACGCCGCTGCATTATGCCGTGCGAGGTGGTCGGGATGTGATCGAGCTTGTGCAATTGCTGCTCGACAATCAAGCAGACATCAATGCACAGGACAACAAGAAGCATACGATCCTCGAGGACGCAAAAAGCAAGAAATTGAAGGACTACCTGAAATCAAAAGGTGCGCTGTAGGAAAAACAGCCACGCGATGAAAAGTTGGAAGTAAAAAGTTGCCGCGTGCAACTTTTTGCTTTTAGGAGAATTTGTCAACCAGAGTCGTGGGACAGCAACACCCATCAAATTGGTCAATGGCCTCTTTTTGGCCCATGGCCGAGGCCATGTACCATACCTGGTGTGGGTGAAAATGCAGTCCGCCATGAATCGCCCATCACTTTGGGCGTGGGCAAACCCCAAACAAACCGCTAGGATTTCTCCCAAGCTTTCACCAAATTCACGGCAGGAAAGTCTATCGTCAGTCGTCGTCATGAAAAATTCACTGGAACCTGTTCGTCAAAACAAGCAGCCCGAGTCGGCAGCATTGGAGGCCAATGGCAAGAATGCCAAGCAGCCACCTGCATTTGGCTTTTCTGACGAACCCAAAGCGGTTGCTGCTGAGGCCCCGCCAAAGGTCGAGGCCGAAGCCGCTGCCCCAAAGGCGGAGGCTGGTCCCGTCGCCAAGCTAAAGCTGCATGCCGACACGGAAACCGTGGACCGCACCAAGCTCACGCTGGGCGAGTTGCTCGGCGCGCAGGTGGGCCATACCTGGATCAGCATGACCTACAACGACCCGGCGACGATTCCTGCCGACATGGAGCAGCCTGCCCGGGCGCTCATCGAGGCCGGCTACGGGTCTTGGGGATTCTGGCCACTCATCAACCGCACGGGTGACCATACATACCCCGAGCAAAGCCAGAAGATGGTCGATGCGGGCCTCACACCGGGTGCAGGCACGAGCAACGATCCCGAGCACAGGGGCTTTTCCAAAAACCCCTTCAAGTGGGTGCCGGGCCGCGTAGAGGAACCCGACATGGCGCATAAGCCCAAGGGCACGATCGAGTATGACCTGAGCCAAACACAGGTCGATTCGCTCATGAAATACATCGGCACCAAGCGCAATGCCAATTACAATTTGTATTCCTTCAACTGCACCACCTTTGGGGTCGATGCCGTGAAGGCCGCCGGGCAAAGCGCGCCGAGTGGCTCCATGATGGGCATCTGCCTCCCCAATGCGCTCTACAAAGACATGTATGAGCAGTCGCAGGCCGGTGACTCGTCCGTGACCTTGGCCCCGCTCGCCGAGGGCGAAACCCAGGGCGCTCCCAAGAAAAAATAATCCCGCTGGGCGATCTCATTTGAAAAAAGGCCCACAATATTTTGTATTGGCAACCCAGGCCCGCCTTCATTGGCTGCTTTGTTTGTCCATGTTGCTGTTGGCTGCCTGCCACCCACACCCCACCATTACGGAAACGACCATGTCTGAAAGCAAGGTTTACATCGTCTCGGCCCGCGTGCTCGCCATGCGGCAGCAAGACCTCAGCAAGATGCGCGGCAAGGTCAATCTCTACACCTACCTCGACCTGCAAATCCTGGAAGGACATGAAAAATCCAACCCCGACCACAAGCTCGAAATCGATACTTGCCATATTACGCGCCGGGCAGTGCCGGGTGATGAGCACCTGCAAGACGGCGATGTACTCCAGTTGGAATTGGGTGTAGGCAAGATCGAACAACCGCAATATTGCACCTGGATCAAGCGACTGGATTGAGCCACAGAGGTCGTGCGCGATACAAAACTTTACCAACTCCTGATCCAAGTGCCCGAGGCACAGCGCAAACAATTGGCATTGTTTGTGGCATCTCCCTACTTCAATTCCGTACCGCGCATTTCCAAATTGCTGGAGGTCCTGGAGCAGCACCTCTTGCGCTACAAAGTACGCCAATTATCTGAACAGGAGATCTTTGCCTTGGTCTTGCCCGATCAACCCTATGACCAAAACCGCTTTCGCAAGGATTGCAGTGCCTTGCTCAAATTGCTCTTGCAATTTCTCGTGCAACAGCAGTTTGATTCCGCGGCCCACCTGCATGGCGGCTCCCTGCTGCGGGCATTGAATCAATTGGGGATCGACGATCACTTTTCGGGCTACCACCAATCTGCACTCCGCAGTTTGGATGAAAGCCCAGCCCGAGATGCAGACCTGCATTTGGCTTATGTGCAGGTGGGATTTGAGCGCTACTTGCACGATGTGCAACAGCCGACCCGCAATTCCGATGAAAACCTCGACGCGCTGATCGACCACTTGGGGCAGGCACAGGTGATCCAGAAAATGAAACTCTGCTACCTGCAACTCAACAATCGGCTTGTAACCGGAAAAGGAAAATTGCGTGACGATTCGGAATTCATCGCCAAAGTCACGGAGCAATTGCAGACCTTGCCCCCACGCACACAAATGTATTTCCATCTCTACCGCTGCACCTTGGATCCTGAATTGGAGGGGGAATATGCGCTGTTCAAGCAATTGCTGACAGCGACGGAACTTGCGCCGATGCAGCGTGAATCGATGTACACGGCAGCGCTCAATTATTGTGCCCGCCGCCTCAACACGGGGCATCAAGGGTTTGTGCGGGAAAGTTTTGCGATTTATCAGGAAATGCTGGACCGCAAGATCCTGGGTGCCGAACAACGTTTGCTTTCCGGCCATTTCAAAAACATCGTTGTGGTGGCTTGCAGGCTTTTGGAGTTTGACTGGGCGCGGCAATTTGTCGACGATCATTTTGCCGAATTACCGCCTCAGCATCAGCGCATCGCCCACAATTTTTCCCTCGGCTGCATTGCGTTTTCAGAGGGCAAATTCGCGCAGGCCGAGCCATTTTTGCACCGCGTCCTGGACGACTACGAAGACATTTATTTTGGCATCGACGCCCGCGTGATCTTATTGCGCTCCTATTACGAAACCGCCAACCTGATCGGTCTGGAGAGCCTGGCCGACTCCTTTCGCATGTTTCTCAAGCGCAATACACAAATCGACGGTCAGCGCAAAGCCAATTTGCAAGAATTCATCCGCCACCTGCGCCGCCTCGCCAACCTGCCACCCAGCGACAAGGTCGCCCGCGACAAATTGCGCCAAGATATCCTGAAGGGAAGGGCCGTGCCGAATCAAGCGTGGCTATTGTCCAAACTGGATCAGAATTAGCAGAATTAGCAGAATTTTCTGAATTACCAGAATCCACCTTTGGGGTGAATTCTGGTAATTCTGGCAATTCTGCAAATTCTGATCCAAGCTGGGAACAATTGTGGAAATTCCGTTAATTCTGTAAATTCTGCCTCACACAGCAGCCAACATACACCATATGTTGAATTCCGAAAATTCTGCAAATTCTGTAAATTCTGATTCTGATTCTGAT
>JANMIM010000397.1:0-5880 GCA_031375795.1 Bacteroidota bacterium | reverse complement strand
GGTCTGCCTCGTCGAGGAGCAAGTCCTTTTGCGCGGCATCTTCCATCGCATAGGTAGAGGTGACCTTGGCATAGGCGGCATAATAATTGGCAGCCCATTCGTCGGGATATTGCCCCGCCGCGAGGTCAAACTGTGCCATCGTGCCCATCAATTCGCCAATCGGCTTCATGGGGGTCACATTGGGGAGGTTTTTGGCGATGATTTCCTCCAGTGTTTGCGCTTGCGCAAAGCCAGCGATCAGCATCAGACCAAACGCAGCAAGGATGGATTTTGAGAAGATTTTTTTCATGTGAAATTATAACTCGTCTTTATTGAATTTGGACAATGAGAAATTGAATCCTAGGAAGATCGATCGGTAGATCGGCGGCAGGATGGGGTAGCGCTGGAGGCCGTCGGTGGAATAGCGGTAGCCAAGCACGTTCTTTTGGTTGAGCATGTTGTCAAAGCCCATGAAGGCGACCATGAATACCTTCTTGATCTGGCGCAGGTAGGCTGCGCTGAGCGATAGGTTGTGGAAATCTGGGGCGCGGCCCGAAAGGAATTCTCCTGCATTCGGATCATAATACGGCCTTCCGCTCGCATAGTTGTAGCTGAGGTTCACGCTGAGCTGCAATTTCTCGATCCAATACTTGGATATGACATTGAGATTGTGATCAGAGACGTAGTCCGGCGTTGCGAGCTGGGGGTAGTTTTGGTACTTCCTTTTGGTATCGATATAGCTGTAGGAGATCCAATAGTCAAAGTTTTTGATCGACTTGCGGTCGCGCCAGAAAAGGTCGATGCCTTGTGCATAACCTTCACCACCATTGTCGACCTGCCCGAAGTAAAAACGGAATTGATTGGGGAAGAAGGGGACGCCATTCTCCAAGATCAATTGGTCATATTTCTTGTAATAGGCTTCCAGTCTCAGTGTGCGGTCATCGCGCATCCACTGGTAATTGAGCAGGGCATGGATGCTGTGCTGGAAGTCGGGGCGGTAGCCTTGCATGAGGTACTGCGGTTGTGCAGATTGGTAGAAATATCCTCCGGCCAGCGAGACTTGGCTATGCTCGCCCGTCTTGACGGCTGCCGATGCCCTCGGCGCGATATTCCCCTTGCCGAGCAAGGTGCTGTATTCTGCGCGGGCACCGAGCTTGAAACCCAGCCATCCTCTGGGCTTGAATTGCGTTTCCACATAGCCCGCCGGCATCAATTCCTGGAAGCTGCCCGTGAGCGTGTCAAAACTTTGCACAAAACGGTATTGCTGCACTTCTGTGCCGACGAGCAAGCTCAAGCGCGTCTTGGGCAGCCACATGACCTCCCCGCGCCCTTGCACGCGGTAGTCGTCGCGCGTGCTAGGGAAGCTGCCCCAGCTGATGTCGTCGGTATTGTTGCTGAATGCGGCGGCGGTGAAGAGCTTCAATTTGGGCTTGAGCCATTGCTGGTAGCTCGCCAGGAAGGAGGTGTAATTGTTCTCAATCAAAAAATCGATCTTGTCGCCCGCTACCGCAGGGTTGGGAATCGTGATGCCTGTCTTGTTGTAGCTCTGTTGAAATCCGATTTTGAGCATCCCCTTGTCCTTGGCCGTCTGGGCCACGTAGCGCCCCGACAGCGCCACGCCTTGCGGCGGTGCATAGAATGTGACATTGGGTTTCACGATCAGCAAAAAAGGACTCAGGTTGGTGTAAAATGCGCTGAATTCCAGCGAACTCTTGTTGAATTTCTTGGCACCTGAGATTCCCACGCCGGCCATCATGATGGTCCAGTTGAGGTTGCTTTTGTCAGCGACATCGGTGGTCGACAAATCCAGGACCGAAGACATTGCCTGCCCATAGCGCACACTGTAGCCGCCTGAGCTGAAGGCAGTGCCTTTGAAGGAGAAAGGATTGAAGCGGCTGCGCTGCGCCACGCCTGGCACCGAACTGCCAAATGCATTCTGGGCGATCGTGCCATCGACGATCACGGCCGCCTCGCTCACATCGCCCCCGCGTACCATGAGGCCGGTTTGGTCACCGCCATTGCGCTGCACCCCAGGGAGCGTCTGGATCGCCCCGATGATGTCGCCTTGGCCACCGGCCGTCGTCACGATGTCCAGTGGTTTCAAGACAGCGACATTGCTCTCATTGCTCGCCTCGATCATGCCAGCGGTGATCACCACATCGTTCACCGTGCTTTCCACCTCGCGCATTTTGATGCCCAATTCGGGTTGGTCGCCCGTGGCAGTCACAGGCACATTTTGCGTTTGGTAGCCTAGGTAGGTCACCACCAGGGTATCGGGACCCGCATTTTTGGTCTTCAGTGTAAATCGTCCCGTCGTGTCGGTGACCGTACCCACCGTCGTGTTGTTGACCATGACGCGGGCGTAGGGGATGGCCTTGCCCTTTTCATCCCTCACAGTGCCGCCCAGCGTGCGCTGTGCATGACCCCAGGCAGGGAATGCCAGTACCACCATCATGCACGTAAGCCAGACAATTGTATGCTTTCTATTCATTGCGACACTATTCTACAGATTTCAGATCCAGAATTCGTGGCAAATTTCGTAAAAATCCAATCCAAATCCTTGGCACTTGCAGACTATTCTCGCTTGGATACCCCTTGGGCCATTCCCATGGACGACACCCGCTTCGATGCTCATCCAGGGAACCATCATCCAAAGGGGGCAGTGGTTTTTGTAGCACCGATGTTCCTGCGAGTTTGGGGGGCGATGCGCTGAAATAGGAGGGACCCACCGGTCAGCATACCTAGCAATTGGATGGACAGGGCGTGCCCCCGGATTTGAGCGCCAGCGCTCGCGGGGTCGGGCTGCTTTGGGCCGATGGTCCTGCCCTGAAGGTCGACGACTGTTGCACACCCGCCGCATCCCTCACGCGGGCCTCGTCGAGGCTCTCAGTACCAGTAAAATGATTTGTGCGCCGAGCCACCCATCACCGAGTGTATCATTTCGATCTGCCAGCCACCGTCGTAGTTGGCGGTCCAGCCTGCGGGATCCGCACTTCGTTGCAGCCCCATCAGCCACTTATTGCCCTCCAAGTCCCTCAAGAAAAGCTCGGCACGATCCCCAGAGGAGGAAAAAACCTTGAACTGAGCGATGTCGTCTGCCCGCTCGATCGTGTTGATCGGCAAGTGAGCAGCCTCAAACTGTGCGACAGCCACTACTTGCAGCGCGAGCCCGTGGCGCCAGGTGATAAATTCCCAGCGGCCATAGGTCAGCAGCAAGCCTAGGCACATCACGGCCGCAACCACGATGACCACGCCTTTGCGCGGCTTGTTTTTGCGAAACCAGTAAACGGAAAAGATGAGCGCGACCGCTGTGAACCCAGTCGCCAGCAGCATCATGGCATCGCCAGGATCTGCCCCATGCGTGAGCGGTAGCCATCGATTTGGGTACCACGGGCATTGGGCTGGGGATTGGGGTTCACGCCCGACCTCCCGGTGAGGCCCATGCTGTAGAGGGTGCCAAGCACGGCATAGTTGCGGCTGATATCGACGCCGCCAGCATTCCAGTGGTCGATCGTCTGGTGAATTCTTGCAGCCACCAGCGTAGGGGCCATCTGTGAATTGGTCGCGAGTCTGAGCGAAGAATCCAGGTGGTCGCTGTCCCAGTCGGCTGGCTTGGCCACATATCCCTTGTTCACCAATTCCTCCGAGACATTGAGATTCATCTGCGCATCGCCAAATGAGGTCGTGGCCAGATCACCCACAGTCGCTTCCCACATTGCGACTTCTGCGTCTTCCAGCATGCCTTCGTAGGCGATGATGAACCCCGCTTCTGTATCTTGGAGCGAATCTTCGATGCCGCGACGATTGTACTCGTCCAGCAAGATGGCAGCCACCAAATTTGCGTCGACGCCTTGGGCGCTTGCCGCAGACTTGATCTGTTCCTTGAGTTTATAGATGTGGGCCTCGCCGCCTCTGAGGCCGTTGCCCTTCATTTGCGCAGGAGCACCGCTTGCGGGCATTTTTGCTTGAACTGGACTGGCATTCAGATTGAATGCGGGAGCCTTCTGTAGTGCTCCGCCTTGCTGCGATTGCAGCTCGGGAGCACCCTTGGATGCGGGTTTTTTCTGACGTTCCATGGCAATAAGATTTTAGACAACCACGAATTTGTGAAAAAATGCGGACAAAATCAGCATCGGTGCTGGAGACTTTTTCCACATTTCTTCTTTTTCGGCCAACACCCAAACCAAAAGATCATCGACAACGGTACCAGAGGGCATTCAGATACCCTCCGCACTCCCACTCCTGCTCCCACTCGCACTCCCACTCACACTCCCACTCACACTCCCACCGGGTGCCAGGTCGTCTTGACTTCCTGCGCTTCCGAGATGAGGTAGGGGCTTTGGGCGGCGTCGGCGTACCAGTCCTCGGTCTTGTTGATGAGGATGCGCTTTACGTTGTGCGTCGCATTCTTTTGGAGGGTCGCGATCATGGCACTGTCGGTGCCCGCGTAGACCATGCCGTTCACGTCCATGTGGGTCGAGAAGTGGTCCTTGAGTTCGGATTGATAGCCCGTGAGGACGTTCACGACCCCGCCGGGGACGTCGCTGCTGTTGAGGACCTCTGCGAATGTGATGGCGCTGAGCGGGAATTTTTCGCTGGCGAGCACGATCACGACATTGCCGCCGGCGATCAGCGGGGCCACGACGGAGACGAGTCCGAGTAGGCCGGTGCTTTGCGGCGCGAAGGCCGAGATCACGCCCATCGGCTCGAGCATCGAGAAGTCGAAGTGGCTGGACGAGACCGCGTTGACGGAGCTGAAGACCTGCTGGTATTTGTCGCACCAACCGGCATAGTAGACCATGCGGTCGATCGCTGCGGTGACCTCGGTCTCGGCAGCGGTGGCGCTTTGGCCCTGGTCGATGAGTTCGGCGACAAATTGGGCGCGGCGGCCTTCGAGCATCTCGGCGATGCGGTAGAGGATTTGGCCGCGGTTGAAGTGGGCGCGGTGCGCCCAGCCTTCAAATGCCTTGCGCGCAACGACGACGGCGTTGCGGAAGTCCTTGCGGGAGCCACGGCAATAGTTGGCGAGGAGCTGACCATCAGCGCCTTTGAAGCCAATGAAGCGCCCCGACTCGGTGCGCGGGAATGCGCCGCCGATGTAGAGCTTGTACGTCTTCTGGACGTTCAAGCGGATGGGCTGGGCCTTGGAAGCGCTGCCATTTTGGGTCGCCGTCGCAGATTTTACGGGGGCTGCCTTGGCCTTGGGAGCGGCAGGTTTGCTGCTCACAGGGGCGGCTTTGGCGACCGGGGTGCTCTTGGCTGCTGGCGTTTTTGCGGCCGGTTTGGCAGCAGGGGCAGCCTTTACAACCGGTTTCGCAGCGGTTTTGGCCACAGGCGTCGCCTTGGCAGCGGTCTCAGGCTTAGCGGCAGCCGACTTGGTGGCAGCCTTGCCATTGGACTTGGCCGCAAGGGCCTTGGGGGCGGGAGTTTTCGTTTTTGCCATTGTATTAAGCGTGTGCCACTTGGGCGAATTCTTGAATCTCTTTGATTTTGGGGTGATTGCGCATGGCTGCGAGGAGCATGTTCGAAGAAAGTAAACTTGTAAAATCAAGGTTGTGTCCCTTGCCAATCAAGGCCGAAAGCGTGCTTTTGGGCGCCGTCCTCGCGATCTCCCAAACCATTTCGGGAATTTGTTGTCCAAGGGCATTTTCCAAGGCATTCTTATCCGAAAAGAACAACGATTCGATTTCCGGTTGCAACAAAACAAGCTTGAATCGCGCGCTATCATTCCCGACGAGCATTCTCACATAGGCTTCATTTGAATTGCTTTTGTCGTCATCTCCATCTGCAACTAGAATCACACAGTCTCCGGTTGTGCTCAATATCGTGTCCGTTGCAATGACAGCGCTCACGATACCGGATCGGAACCCGATTTCGTCGATATGCCCGTTGGAAGATCCC
>JANMIM010000361.1:0-1632 GCA_031375795.1 Bacteroidota bacterium | reverse complement strand
GGTCACGCACGATTTCTGGATCAGAGCCAGGATACTTGGTGATTGTCCAGAGATTGGTACCGCTGGCATAGACGCGCAACTTCTGAATCCACCATTTTTTCTCTTGGGTGATTTTGAAGTTGTAGCCAAGGTTCACGTTTTTGAGGCGTGCATAGCTCGCATCATAGAGCCACAGCGTGGAGTTGTTGTTCCACTCGTTGTCGAGGCCATAGGTGGCTGGGTCGAGCGTGAGGCGGGGGTAGGTCGCTCCGACCTGCCCTGGGGTGGTCCAGCGGTCGATGAGGCCATTGGGCATGTTCCAGTTGCTCACCACGCCATACTGGCGCTTGGCTGCATCGTCGTAGATCTTGCCGCCCAGGGTGAAGGTCCAAAACACGCTGAGGTCAAAGCCCTTCCACTCAAAGGTGTTGCGCAAGCCACCTTGGGCGGCGGGTTGCACGTTGCCGACCACCACGCGGTTCTCGGTGCGCCATTCCATGGTCTCGTTGCCGTTTTTGTCGAGGTACACGGGCTTGCCGGTGGCAGGATCCACGTGGCTGAAGCGCACGAGGTAGTTCACGCCCACGGGATAGCCGGCCACGACACGTGTGTCTCCGCTACCCGAGAGTGCGTCGGGAGGCGTGGTGCCCACGTCGACGACGAGGTTGCGGTTGCGGGCAATGTTGAGGGTGGTCTTCCACTTCAAGCCGCGGTCGATGTTGAAGCTCGTGATGCTCAGCTCGGCTCCGCGGTTGCGGATGTGGCCGATGTTTTGCCAGTATTCCTTGAAGCCCGAGGAGGTCGGCGAGGCAGTCCTGAGCAAGACGTTGCGCGATTCCTTGTTGTAGACCGCAAATTCACCGGTGATCCTGTCCTTGAACAAGCCAAACTCAAAGCCGGCATCGACGGTCTGCGTGGTCTCCCATTTCAGGTTGGGGTTTTCCAGGCGGATCGGGAAAATGATCGAGTCGCCGTTGTACTGGATGTTGTTGTTGCTGCCCGAGAAGGTGCCAAAGCGCAGGAAGGATGGAATGTCGGCATTTCCCGTCACCCCAAAGCTTGCCTTGAGCTTGAAGAAATTCACGGCCTTGCCGATCGAGTTCTTCCAGAATTCCTCCTCAGATGCCACCCAGGCCGTGCCCACTGCCGGGAAGTAGCCGTAGCGGTTGTTGCGCCCAAACTTGGAGGAGCCGTCGATACGCAAGGAGGCCTTGACGATGTAGCGGTCGTTCAACTGGTAATTGACCCTGCCAAATGTGCTCACAAACGACCACGCGTCGAGGGGATATTCCGTCTCGATCGTGTCGCTGTTCTCGGTGCCCGTCCAATCCAGGTACAGCTGCTCGCTCACATCGCTCACTTCCATGTAGCCGCTCTTGCGCTGCATTTTTTGGGCTTCGACCCCGCCCATGAAACTCAACTTGTGGTTTTCGGGCAGCATGTTGAAGTCATACTTGGCGGTCGCGTTGGTGTTCCAGTTCAGGATGTGGTTGTACCAATCCTTGCCGATCGTGAAGGTCTGGGTCCAAAGGCTGTCTTCCAGGAAGAAGTCGCCGAGGTCCATGTAATCCAAGCTGCCATTGGCGGTCAGGGTCAGGTTCTTGAAGGGATTGTACTGGAGGTTCAGCGTGTTGATCGTGCGCTTCTCGATGC
>JANMIM010000326.1:0-10844 GCA_031375795.1 Bacteroidota bacterium | reverse complement strand
GAAAAAAGGCTTGTCCTTGCCTTCGCCCGACCTGGATTTTGTGCGCACGACGGGCTCGGGGGCACCCTTGGTCGGCTTGGGTTTGGGCTTGTTTCTGATGGCAGTGGCCTGCGCCTCCGGCTCCTCGACGGCATTGGCTTTGAGGCGCTTGCCTGCGGCGCCGGCCCTGGCCGAACTGGCCTTGGCAGCCACTTGCGTCCCTTTTGCGACTTCCGCATCGCCTTCGGCTTTGGCAGACGATGCGGCCTTGCGCTTGTCCTTGAGCTTTTCGTCTCGGGCCACGCGCTCCTCGATCTGCTTCTTGTCGCGCACACCGATTTGGCTCTTGCGCAAGACTTCAGACTTGCGCATTTGGTCGTCCAGGCTATGCTTTTCGACCTTCACACTCTTGCCCTTGAGCCGCAACTCCTCGGCATTCGACGTCAGCACCTCAAATGCCCATTCCGGCACATCCACGAGCGAGTAGGCATCGTATATTGCGATCGTACCGATGCGGTCTGCCGGCACGCCGGTCGAATGCACAAGGAAGCCCACAATATCGCCTGCATTGATCTTGTCGCGTTTGCCCTTGCTCAAATAGACCTTGACCTGCTTGTACTCCACATGCTGCACATCTTCCTTGGTCAGCGGCTCGATCACATAGCCCTTGAGCGGCACATGCAATTCGGCATGGAAACTCTCGACCAAAACTTCCTCCTTTTTGGAGGCCACCAGGTTGTAGACAGCCCCACGCCTACCCGCGCGACCCGTGCGTCCGCAGCGGTGCAGGTAGATCTCCAACTCGTCGGGAAAAGCATAATTGATGACGGCAGGAAGGGCCTCCACGTCCAATCCACGTGCCGCCAAGTCTGTGGCGACCAGATAGTTGACTTGTTTTTTCTTGAAGCGCTTCATCACCGCGGTACGCTCGACTTGGTCGAGCAAGCCATGGTAGGCCTCGGCCTTGTGGCCCATGGCCCGCAGGAAATTGGCGAGGGAATAGACCTCCTCGCGGTTGGGCGTGAAGATGAGTGCCTGCTTGATTTTCTGGGTCTGGATGAGCGACGCGAGGTAGCGCTGCTTTTGTCCCTGGTCCACGACGACGTAGTGAAACAAAATATTGCGCAAGGCTTCCTCTGGCCCTAGCCGCACGACCTGCAAGGGATGAAAACGGTCACGGATCAGGGACTCCACGTCCTCGCTGATCGTTGCCGAAAAGAGGGCGACTTGCACCATATTGCGCAAGTGGCTCACGAGGTTGTCGAGGATTTCCTGAAAACCAAATTCCAGCAATTTATCGGCCTCGTCGATCACCAGGTATTTGATGTCGCGCCAGAAGTGGTCGAGCTTGCCGCCACGCAAGACGTCCTTGAGACGACCGGGCACGGCGACGAGGATATGGGGGGAAGATTTGATCTTTTTCTCGCTCTCGGTCAGGCTCATGCCGCCATAGACGCTGGCGACCCTGAATTTCTCGTGGGTCGTGAAACTGCGCAGGGCCGTCTCGACCTGCAGCGCAAGTTCGCGGCTCGGCACGAGCACCAGTACTTGCGTGCTGCGCTTGATGTAATCGATGCGTGAGAGCAGCGACAAGCCATAGGCGGCCGTCTTTCCTGTGCCCGTGGCGGCCTCGACCACCACGTTGCGCCGCCCCAACATGAGCGGTATCACCTGCTCCTGCACGGCAGTCGGCTTGTTGAATCCGATCAGTGCCAAGGCATCATTGACCCGATCGGCCAATTGATATTTTAAGAATCCATTCTTCATATTGCCACAAAGCTAGTCATTCTACGGGGATTTGCCTTGGTAGAAAGTGCTCCCAAGGACGACAGGCCCTGCCTCCCTGCGCCCAGATCGCCTCAGGATGGGCCCCCTAACGATATCGGATGCCTCACGAAATCAACAAGATTGGCCGTTCTTGGGCCTGTTCATGGAGCGCGCCAAGGAGCAAGTTGTGGGTTGCACCATGGCCCTGTCGGGGGCCGTGACCCCAATTTTCCCGGCATCTGGATTTTGGAAATCTGAAAATTAATTTCGATATTGAACCTGCAAAGTGTCAATTACCAACTCTTATCATGAAAAAAAGATTACCATCGATTTTATTCTGGCTTGCGTTGCTTTTCACGGCTCAAATGCAAATGCTAAAAGCGCAGTGCACGGTCACCGTCACACCCACGGCCGACACGCTCTGCCTCGGAGACTCGACGACATTGACCGCCGCTGTTCCGGGAAGCGGCAGTGTATTTACGACCATGGCTGGCGGCAACAATCACCGAGGAAACATGTTTGACCTCACGGCGATCAACACTGTGACCATCACCCAGTTTGATGCAAACCCGATGGCGACGACTAACATCGCCATCTATTACCGCGTCGGCACCCATGTGGGCTTTCAAAACAATGCCGCCGGCTGGACGCTGATCGGTACCGCCAACAATGTGGTGCCACTGGGCTCTCCGACCCCTACCCCAGTTCCCGTCCCGATCAATATTACGATCCCTGCCGGGCAGACCTACGCATTTTATGTGACGAGCACCAATGTCGCCGTGAGCCTCAACTACACCAACGGTACGACCGTCGGCAACGTCTTTGCATCCGACGCCAACCTGCAATTCAAGGAAGGATCTGGCATGGAATATCCATTTTGCAATGGAGGTTCCCCATTTACACCTAGAAACTGGAACGGCCGCATTCACTATACCGTCCCTGTCGCGGCCACCTATGCCTGGAGCACCGGCGCGACGACCTCCACGATCACCGTGATGCCCACTGCTACGACGACCTAAACGGTCACCGCCACATCCTCGGGTACATGCACGGCCTCATCCACCATCACGGTCGGGGCCGTCAGCGTGAATTTGGGTGCTGACACGAGCTTTTGTGGCGGCGGATCGGTCGTCTTGGATGCTGGCGCAGGCAATGCGGCCTATCTCTGGAGCACCGGTGCCACCACGCAGACGATTACGAGTACGCCGGGTGTCATCTGGGCATCGGCCACCGACGTCTTTGGATGCAGCGATGCCGACTCCATTTTGATTTCACAATATCCCAGTCCCACCGTACAGCTCGGCGCCGACACCTTGATTTGTGGGCCCGGACCCTTGATCTTGAATGCTGGCAACCAAGGATCTAACTTCATTTGGAACACCGGGGGAAGCGCGCAACTCGAGACCGTGACGACCTCGGGTACCTTTGACGTGCAGGTGACCGATAGCAATGGATGTGCAGCCACAGACACGATTGCCGTGACCATCAGCGACCCGACCATCGATTTGGGACCCGACACGACGCTTTGCAACGCGGCAGCCACCGTATTGACTGTTGGAGGCGGCTGGGCGAGCGTGCTTTGGAGCAATGGTTCGACCAACGATTTCATCAACATCAATGCCAGCAATACCTACAGCGTGGTCGTCGTGGACAGCGCGGGCTGCACAGACAGCGACTCCATCCTCGTGACGGCGAGCTCCAATCCGATTGCGAGCTTCTCGGCCGTGGGAAACAGCGGTTGCACGCAAGCCACCGTGAGCAATTTTTCACTCCAGGGTACGAGCTTCCTCTGGCGCTGGGGCGATGGCACCACGAGCACGGGTGCCAATCCAGCGCCCCATACCTATGGCGCCCCATTTTCTGGAAATATTACCCTTGTGGTCACCAATCCTTGCGGTATGGATTCCTTGGTCACGCCATTTGGTTGCGTGGGCACGAGCAACGCCGACTTGATCAAGATTGGCATCTCGCCCAATCCCAGCCATGGTCAGGTGCGGTTGTCGGTTTCCGGCTTGAACGCGACCGAGATGACGCTGTCGGTCTTGAATTTGCAAGGGCAGCAGGTGTATGAAATCCACCATGCCCTGAGTGGAAATGGGTTTGCGGGCAATTTGGAATTGGGTCACTTGGCCAAGGGGGTGTACTTCTTGCGCATCGCGACGGCCGATGGGCAATACACCCGAAAACTCGTGATCGAGTAGACACGGGCTTTGAGATCCTAAGGTATTTTCAAGTCAAAAAGACACGAGGCAATGGGCGACCTGCTTCGTGTCTTTTGATTTTAGGGAGAATGCAAGCTTGGCCACATAAACATTATTCACTGACAAACAACCACTTACATACAATTTCATTTCATTCCAAAGAAATTTCAGATTCGCCCTGTAACCAAAACTCCGTGTGAGCATTATGCCTCTAAACGGGGAGGAAATTCCAAAGTGACGGCCGCACGAGGAACCAAACCCCACAAAAAAGCATCCGCCTTGGGTTTTTATTTTTGATGCCACTTCCAAATTGGGGGGTAGGCAAACGGTTTCCTCATGTCCCGACCCCAGGCCCGACCGCAAATGATTTTCCGTGAACGAATTGTAGGACACTTAAACTAAGGAGAAATATTATGGCTGGATCGAACATTTCGCCGAGACAAAAAATGATCAACATGATGTACCTCGTGCTCACTGCCATGTTGGCGCTGAATGTGAGTGCCGAGATCTTGCAGGCATTTGAAAGCTTGCGAGCTTCGTTGAGGGACACTGCTGGCGCGCAGAGTACTCAAAACGAATCGCTTACCGCCGACATCATCAAAGCCATCGAGGCGCAGGAAAAAGGGAACAACCACAAATACAGCGCCCTGAAACCCACGCTCAACGAGATCAATTCGCAGGCATCACAGATGGTCGCCTACCTCGATGCCATCAATGCCGACTTGGAGGAGATAGGCCAAAAAGATCCCCTCACGGGAGAAATCCGGAAGAAAGACGAGACCACCAAAAATTACAATTTTTGGTTGGGCAGCGACGATGTCGGCAACAGTGGCCACGGCAATGGAAAAGCCGTGGAAATGCGCGCCAAGCTCGAGCAATTTCACCAATGGGCCAATGCGCTCTATGCCCAGAACGACCCCAACAAGGAGGCAAACCATTTTCCAAAATTGGTATTGGAGCCCAGCGAAGACCCTAATATCACCGACGAGGCAAGTCGCAAAAAGACCTGGGAATATTTTTCATTCCACGGCAAGCCCGTGATTGCAGACTTGGCGATGATGGAGAAATTCAAGATGGACGTGCGCGACGTGCAAGCTGGATTGTTGCACCAAACCAAGGAGTTGGTGAAAGGATTTGTTTTCACGATCGACTCCTTGCTGCCCTTTGAGGCACCGAGTGCAGAATATGTCGTCGCTGGAATGAAATATACCTCGCGGCTGTCGGTCGGTGTTGCAAGCAGCTCGATCAAGCCAGAATTTTCCGGCCCCGGCGTCTCGATGGACCAAGGCGGCAGCACGGCGACGCTCTCCATGACCGCCAATGGCACGGCCATCCCAGATGGCAAAAAAGAGGGTATCCAAAATTACACAGCCATGATCAAGGTGCCCAAAGCCGACGGTTCGTTTCAAATGATGCCCGTGCATGGCAAATTTATTGTGCGCCGTCCCGAGGTCGTGATCCGCTCCAAGGCGCTGCAAATTTTGTACAAGGACTGCGGCAATGCCGTGGACGTGGACGTGCCTGCCTTGGGTGAAAATTACAACCCAGACTTCTCGCGCTCCACCGGCGGCAACATCATCAAAAGCGCCACGAGCAAGCGCGAAATCACCATCGTGCCCACCGCCAAGGAATACATGCTCTCGATCTACTCCAACTCCAATGGGCAGAACGTGAAGATTGAGAATTTGAGGTACAATGTGATCAAGCCGGCGACGCCACGCCTTGCGCTCTTCGCTGGCGGCAAGGAAGTGAACGGTTTGGCAGGGCTCGGCAAAAGGCAAAGCGTCACGGTCAAACTCCTCCCAGAGGCCGAATTTGCAAGAACTTTGCCCCGTGATGCGCGCTACAAAGCCAATAATGTGAAGTTGATGCTCAAGGACGGCCTCGGCCCCGCTGTCGTGATCAAAACGCTTTCAGGTGCAGACATCCAAAATGGCGTCACTTTCAACTTGGGTGAAGGTGCCATGAAAAATGCCTACGCTGGTGCTCAAATATTCTTTGAAGTGGAGGGTGTGCAGCGCATCAATTTCCAAAACAAAGCCATCGATGAAAACATGCCGCGCACACTCTGCGTCCTGCCCGGTGTCCTACGCCAATAACCCGTCTATCCCTCGTTCTTTTGGCGGATGCCTATCCGAATAGAATTTCTGCCAATATACAAATCCCCCGCTGGCTCGCGCCAGCGGGGATTCTTTTGTGCGTGTCGGGAACTTTGTCAGTCCCCCTTTGTCACCCCGAGTGGCCACAAATAGGATTTGCCCTTTGATCGAATGACAGCCCGCTTGTCACCTCGACCGAAGTCGAAGTACGAAGCGGAGAGGTCTAGCGCCTATCGATACACCTCCTGCAGGGCAGCCACGCTGTCCAATTACCACGATTTTATTCATTTTCCAATACATTGCCTACCAATGCAATAAATGACTCATCATAGGTACCATAGTCGAAGGACGAAGCCGAGGGGTCTTACACAATGAATAACAACTAGGCTATCACCTCCTATTTGCTTTTGCGCAATATTGGCCGTGTAACCATGCGCTAATTGCCTCCGCTACATCTTTGATTTCGGTCGGCATGACCACGTTTACTGTTCAAGTTCCTGACAAGCATTTTTTGTACAACAGCGCAATATCATGCCTTGTCCATCCGCACCACCCTCGGCCAGAAGGTCGCCACCACATCGACGAGGTCGCTTTGCGCGGCCATCACGGCGTGGATGTCCTTGTAGGCCTCGGGCGCTTCCTCGGGGCTGCCGCCGATGAGCGTGACATCGGCCTTGGCGAGCTGCTTCTCGATGTAGCTGCGCGTGAATGTGCTCGTGGCACGGCTGCGGCTGTACTTGCGGCCCGCGCCGTGGCTCGCACTGCTCAGGCTCGCCGGATTGCCGCGCCCGCGCACCACAAATCCGGGGTGCAACATCGAGCCGGGGATCACCCCCAGCTCGCCCAAGCCGGCTGGCGTGGCGCCCTTGCGGTGCACGATCGCCTCCTCCCCCGTCGGCAGCGTCTCGCGCCACGCAAAGTTGTGGTGGTTTTCCACGACCGCCAGCGCGCTCGCGCCGAGCGCGCGCATCACCCGCCGGTGGATGTGGTGGTGGCAGGCGCTCGCGTAGTCGCCCGCGAGGTTCATCGCCATCCAGTATTCCTGCCCTTCGGCGCTGTCCAGGTCCAGCCAAGCCAGATGGCTCGCCGACTTGGGCAGGAGGCAGCGCATGCGCGCCAGGTCGGTGTAGTGCTGGGCGACCGTGGCGCCCAGCGCCCGTGAACCCGAGTGCGTGAGCAAGCCCATGTAGCTGCCCGCCGCGAGACCGAGGTCGGGTGCATCCTGGCTCAGCTCCAAGAGGCCGAGCTCCACAAAGTGGTTGCCCGAGCCGCTGCTGCCGATCTGCCGCTGCGCGATGCCATGCAAGTCCCGCAGCAAGGGCAGGTGGCCAAATTCGGGACGTTCGAGGACGGCATCGTCCATCGGGTCCTCAAAGGCTTCCTTGCCAAATGCACTGTTTTTCTTGATGACGGTGCGCAGGCGATCGCGGTCACGCGTGAGCGTGCTCGCAGGCATGTCCATGACCGTGAGGCACAT
This sequence comes from Bacteroidota bacterium, assembly GCA_031375795.1. Classification (GTDB taxonomy): domain Bacteria; phylum Bacteroidota; class Bacteroidia; order J057; family JADKCL01; genus JADKCL01. Next base: position 3,321 of record JANMIM010000326.1, on the reverse strand, counting down.
GCGGCAGCCGATGTCCATGCCCACGGCGTAGGGGATCACGACTCCACTGGTCGCGAGCACCCCGCCGATGGGGAGTCCATAGCCCAGGTGGGCGTCGGGCATGAGCGCCCCGGCGCGGGTGACGGGGAGCCGCATGGCGAGGTCCATCTGCTCGATGGTGGCCTCGTCGATGCCGTCGGCGCCATAGCTGCGGTAGCCCATCGTGGCATCGAGCAGGCTGTGCTTGGTGCCTTGGATGGCCTCCTCAGGCGGCAGCAACTTCTGGGCCAATGGCCCAAAAATGGGATCCTCCAAAAATAGGAGAGGTTCCCTGACCACGGCTGCGAGCTGCGCCAGTGCAGTCTCGGGGTCGCCGTGCTTAAAATGCTTGCGCAGCAACTCAAGGGCCAGGCCGGGGAGCATTCCTTTTTCGAGGCCCAGGCGCACGAGGTGCTTGCTTTTTATTTGATGTATGCCCATGTGTATAATGGAAAATGGAGAATGGAAAATGGAGAATCCCGCATCGGGATCGGCGCAGCCGATGGAAAATTGGGAATTGGGAATCTGGGGAGTGATCGCTTAAGGCAATGTGAGACCCAGACAATTCACAAATCTCAATGCTCGATCAGATGACTACGCTGATGACAGGGGGGGTGTAAAACACGACAGCCCTGTCGAAATCGGCAGGGCTGTTGCGCTCAATCAACAATAACAATACGAGCTTCAACAACGCTGCCACAGCGCAAAATCTACTGAAAGGGTATGTTGGAGACGACGCATTGCTATTCAGTTCTAAGGTCAACAGGGCAAATTTACACATAAGTTCCCTAGTGGAACCCCTATTTTTCAACATGTCGATTTCGAGTGCTCAACCGTCAATTTGCTTGTGTGAATGGTCGCTATCGGCATGTCATCGGTAACTTTCCGATGGTCGTTGTGGGAAATAGGAGGCAGACCTCAGTGCGGGATCGGCTTCAAATGTGAATTACTCATGGAAAACGCGGGCTGCTTGCCCTAGTGTTTGGGATTGTTTGTCGCGCATGACGGGGCAATGAATCGTGGATTTGTCGAATGGGCTTTGATTTGGCTGCCCTTGCCCAAGGTTTGTTCATGCTTGGTCTTTTGTTTCCATCGAAGCCTTCGTAAATTGCATGCGATTTGTACCCGTTTGTGATTTACAGCTATTGCCCACTTGAATGTGGATCGTGAAAAGAGAAGACATGCCCAAGAGACTGATTCACCTGTATTGTTTGATTGCCTTGCTGCTATTGCTGGCCATGCCTGCCCATTCATTTGCCCAGGAGGCCGGGGAGGCAGCCCCAAAGGCCGACTCGATCGTCGTGAAAAAAAATGGCCGCATCAAGCACCAAAAACCCAATCAGCTCGATGTCTGGAAATTGGACTTGTTTCAGTGCGGGATCAATGAAATCAGGCTTTGGTACGAATTTCAGGTGAGCGACCACTCCAGTTTCGAAATCGGCCTGGGTGGCATCTTCCCCAATGAATTTTGGCTGGACAGGGGCGAGCGCCCCATGATCGCGACAGGTGGCGGCGTCTATTTTGCATTTCGCCAATACATGGACAAGAAGCGCTATTTCAGCGAACCCAAACTGAGGTCTTACTTCAGCCCCCTGCTGTTTTACCGCTATTCCACCTACCAAGACGAGTGGTTCAAGATCACGACCGCCGATCCCCTGATCAACGATTGCAGCCTCCAATCCGAGCAAATCCACCAAGCCGCAGCCGTGATACGGTTTGGCTGGCAGACGACCCAAGGCCGCATCGCCCTCGACATGTACTCGGGCCTCGGCTTCAAATTCATCCCCTCCACCCGCATCACCTCGGTCCACACCGACAACACCGCCGTCTGCGAAATCAACAGCAACAGCGTGATGGTGAATGAGGTAACGAAATTTTCGGGCGCCAACGTGATCTTCAACGCTGGCGTGAAACTCGGCATTCGCCGCAACAACAAGGAAAGACACTATGAGGACGACGCACCTGCTGATGGTACCGTCGATCCCGATTCACCGCCTCAGTTCTGAGGCAAACCCATTCCCATGAATTATTTGAGTGCAAGTGGCCTGTTCAAATCTTATGGCATCAAGATCCTGTTTGATGACATGTTTGTCGGCGTCGAAAAAGGCCAGAAAATAGCCCTCGTGGGCCGAAATGGATGCGGGAAAAGCACCCTGCTGCGCATCCTGGCCGGGCAGGAAGCGCCCGATGCAGGCGAGGTGAGCCTGCGCAACGGCATCAAGGCCGTGTACCTGAGCCAAAATCCCGATTTTGGCACGGCGGTCACGGTCATGGACGCCCTCTTCACGGGCAACGATCCCACGATCCTGGCGATCAAGGATTACGAGCACCAATCGGCTCATCCCGACGCCGATCCCAAGAAATTCCAGCAGGCCATCGACAAGATGGAGGAGTTGGGTGCCTGGGATTTTGAGTTCAGGGTAAAGGAAATCCTCGGGAAATTGGGCCTCGACGACTTGGAGATGCCGCTCTCGGCGCTCTCGGGCGGGCAGCACAAGCGCGTCGCGCTCGCGCAAGCCCTCGTGGCCGAGCCCGACCTGCTGCTGCTCGACGAGCCGACCAACCACCTCGATACAGCCACCATCGAGTGGCTGGAAAATTACCTGGCCGGCAAGGCGATGTCGCTCGTGCTGGTCACGCACGACCGCTACTTCCTGGACCGCGTCTGCAACGAGGTCATCGAGCTCGACCACGGCAAGGCCCACCGCTATGTGGGTGACTACGAGAACTTTCTGGAGAAAAAAGCCGAGCGCCACGGCGCCGAGGATGCCCTCACCGCCCGCGCCCAAAACCTCTTGCGCACCGAGCTCGAGTGGCTGCGCCGCCAACCCAAGGCGCGCACGACCAAGAGCAAGGCCCGCATCGACGCCGCACACAACCTCATGGAGGTTGCGCAAGGCACCGAGCGCGAAGGCGGCATCAGTCTGAACTTCGCGAGCCGCCGCATCGGCAACAAGATCATGGAGATGGAGCACGTCACCAAGGCCTATGGCGACAAGACGCTCGTCGACGATTTCAGCTATGTCTTCAAGAAAGGCGAGCGCATCGGCATCGTGGGCCCCAATGGCGTGGGCAAGACGACGTTCCTGAACCTGATCACGCAGCAGATCGAGCCCGATCGCGGCAAGATCGAGCAAGGCGAGACCATCTTCTTTGGGTACTATTCGCAAGAAGGCATCGAGATCAAGGAAGGTCAGAAATGGAGTCCACCAGCAGTGAAATAGACGAAAGCGACGACGAGCTCGTTCTTGTTTTTGATCTTGGAGGTGGAACATACGATGTGAGTATGCTGCTAGTCGGAGG
>JANMIM010000308.1:0-3625 GCA_031375795.1 Bacteroidota bacterium | reverse complement strand
GGCAGAGATGTGGACCCTGGCCAAGAAGTATGACAAGGCCGAGGAAAACATGACCAAGTACTTGCAGATCATGGGCTCGGACCCCAATGCCTTGGTAAAGAAAATGGTCATCGAGTACCTCGGTGAGCAATATGACAAAGCCATCGCCACCGGCTTGATCGCCATCAAGGACACCAATGCCACGGTCATCAAGCGTATCCTCGGCTACAGCTACGTGAAGAAAACCCCAGCCGAAGCCGACAATGCATTGAACTGGATGGACAAATACTTTGAAGCCACCAAGGCTTTCCCTGCGGCGGTCATCGCGACCGACTATGAAAACTATGGGAAGATCTGGCAGCTCAAGGGCGACTACGTCCAGGCCGTGAAGTACTACAACATGGCGATCGACAAGGCCACGGAAAAAGGCGAGCCCAACAACGAGCTCTACAACACGATCTCCGAGATGTACAAGGAGCAGAAGGATACCACCAACCGCATCGTCTACCTGCGCAAGTACATTCAGGCAGGTACCAAGTACCAGCTGAAGGAGAACTTTTCCTTGGGTCAGGCCTATTACCAGATCAAGGACTACGTGCATGCCGACAGCGTCTTTGATGTGATGACGCAAAAGATGCCCGACCTGCACATCGGCTGGTCATGGAGGGGACGCTGCAACTCTGCGATGGATCCCGACTCCAAGATGGGCAAGGCGGCACCCTACTACCAGAAGGTGCTCGACCTGCTGGGTCCAGATGCCGAGAAGATCGCGAAGTACCAGGCCGACTATGTCACCGCCTTGCGCTACTTTGGGGCCTACAATACCTTGGTGACCGAGAAATTTTCGGTGGCCATGACTTTCTGGCAAAAGATCCTCGACCTGCTGCCAGCAGACGAGGGTGCCAAAAACGGCATGGAGTTTTGCAAGCAAAAGGGCGGCTGATCCCTCTGCACAAGATTTTGATGTCCATGGAGCCGGATTTGCAGCGTTGCAGATCCGGCTTTGTTTTGTGGGTGGGGTGATCGGGAAAGGATGATGGTCGGGAATCGGAACATTGTCCTGCGGCCCTGGCCTCCCAGTCGGGGATTTTGGATGAACGGGAAAAACCCATTATATTTACTTCCAGACAAATCCACCTCTGGGTGGATGCTAATCCTAAGACGCGCAATTGAAATTCATTGGATATCAATTGTTTACCCGGGATGGCTTCGCAAGGAGCGCGCATGTTTGGTTTTGATTGCACAGATATAAAACACCAATTAGCTGATGAAAACTTCTACTTCAAAGATTCAAAGGAGCCTGCACGCTTGGAAGAGCGCGGCATGGGTTGCGCTGTTCCTGATCATGGCCGGGGCTTCGGCAGTGCAGGGACAGACGATCCAGAGCGTGAACCCGACCACCACGACGGCGGGTCAAAACATCACGATGATCATCACGGGTTCCAACACAAATTTTGTTCCCGTGACAGGCATGTTCCTGCGGAGTAACGTGCAGCTTGGCACGATCTACCAAAGCAGCAACTTCAATGCAGTGAGTGCCACGAGCGCCACGGCAGACTTCAGCATTCCGCCCAATGCGCCGCTCGGTTTCTACTCGATCGAAACGATTGGCGGCCTTTTCATGGGCAATGCGCTGAATGTCGGCGTCGGTCCAGGCTCGGCATACGGTCTGGTGAGTGGCAAGGTGATCTATGACAACAACAGCAATTGTATCGAGGACGGGGGCGATGCACCCGTGGGCAGCGCGATCGTGACGCTTTCGCCGGGTCCTCTTTTCCTTACCGCCGGCCCCAACGGCGACTACAGTGGCTGGGTCCCCAACGGCACCTACACGCTCTCGACCAACGTGCTGGGCTGCGGATCCTATGTGTGCCCCGCCGGTGGCACGCTCACGGCCAGCGTACTCACGTCGCTGAGCACATCTGTCGGCAATGATTTTTATTGGCATTCGATCCCGGCATGTTCAGACTTGCAATCTTTCTGCGGCAGTGGCATCATGCGTCCCGGCTTTGATGTCACCACCTATGCTGGATTCTGGAACAACGGCCCCAATGCCGTCACCAATGCGGTCGGCACCTTGATCCTAGACAGCATTCTCACATATCTCAGTGCCTCTGTGCCGCCAAGTCAAATCAACGGAGACACCTTGCGATGGAACATCGGCAGCATGGCTTCGCAGTCCTCTTTTAATGTCAGTGTCCTGGTCAATGTCCCTGCGGTTACACCCCTCGGCACGCCGATCCATCTCAAAAGCTCCCTCCCTGCCATCGGCGTGGACCCCAATCTCAGCAACAACACCATGCCGATCACCGTGGTCGTGCAAGGATCCTATGACCCCAACGACAAGCAGGTCTGGGACCTGAACGGTGCCATCGCAGACGGCCCCATCGACCCGTCCACGACGACACTCAACTACTTGGTGCGGTTTCAAAACACGGGTACCGACACGGCATTCAACATCTTTGTGCGCGATACACTCGACCTGAACCTCGATGCAGGCTCCCTCAAGGTCACGAGCGCCAGCCATCCCTATGTCATGACGCTCAACGGTGCCAACCATTTGCAGTTCACATTCCCCAACATCTTGCTGGTGGATAGTTTTCACAACGAGCCCGCAAGTCACGGCTACATCGGCTACACCGTGGACCTGAATCCCGGCCTGCCACTGGGTACGTCGATCGACAACAGTGCCAGCATCTACTTTGACTTCAACCAGCCGGTGCTCACCAACACCACGCAGTCGGTGCTCTGTGCGCTGCTCGACGAGGACTTCAGCTTCACGCATACGGGATTGGCCTATGCCTTCACCGACCTCTCAGATGCCTCGGCCACTGCCTGGTCCTGGGACTTTGGCGACGGCTCGACCTCCACGCTCCAAAACCCGACACATAGCTACGCGGCCGCTGGCAACTACACGGTCTGCCTCACGGTCTCCAATGCTTGCCGCACCGCGACCGTGTGCTACAGCCTGTTGCTCACGGGTGTGGATGGCGGCAAAGGCATCACTTCGCTGCACATTGCCCCCAACCCAAGCACGGGCATTTTCCGTGTCATGGCGGAGTTGCCGACACGTGGGGACCTCACGTGGCAGGTGATCGACAGCAAGGGCCTCGTGGTGTATGCACATTCTGGCAGCCAATCGGCGGGCGCATTTGCAGAGGTGATCGACCTATCGAATCAGCCATCGGGCATGTACCTGTTGCGATTGGTTCACCAGGGAAGGACAATGGCGATGAAGCTCGTCAAGGAATAAGTCCTTTCCGTTGAAGAAAAACGAGGCCCAAGGGATGCGTGCGGATTGCTTGGGCCTCGTTTTTGTGGCGCAGGAAGCCGATGGATGTTTGGGGGTTGTCAAGACGGCTCGTGAACGCGCGTGATCCTTGGGCCATTTTTTGTCAACTCCTTTGTTTTCAAGGAATTCTTCGCTAAGTTGGTATTGGATTTCCTCTGAATCGTTGGGGATGGGGAAATGTCGGCAAACATCGGTACGCTGTTGATGGTAGGATTTCTGGCTTATGGATGAAGGCGGAGTGTCGGGCGCTTCGCAGATGTCGATGGCATTGTCGTTCCGTAGGGATTCAATCAAAAAAGATATAGCAAAATGAAAAATGACACCACTCGCAGCCTAACAACGCGAAACAACATG
>JANMIM010000242.1:0-9651 GCA_031375795.1 Bacteroidota bacterium | reverse complement strand
CATTGCCGTTCCGCCTGCGAAAAAATTGGACTTTCACTCGCCCAAACGATCCCTACGGCACGCTCCAATGCGATATTTTGTTGGATGGGAAGATCTATCAAGATTGGCAAAGCAGCGAGCTCCATTTGGAGGAACAAAATTGGACGAGCGACGATATTGTGATCCTGAAACATGGCGAATCACATACTTTTACCGCCAATCTCACCGATGCCTACCCCTTGTTGCACCGCGGCACATATACCCTGCAGGCCACTTTCCATCCCGAGAAGCTCAAGGGAGTGATGGTTTCCAAATGCAAACCAGTTCTTTCCAACCTCATTACACTCGTGGTTTGGTAGGTTTTCAAAACGATTGCACCTGCCCGCGAATCACTGCGAATTGAAATCTGTCATCCCAAATTCCTACAGCATGGTCGATGTACTCACACAAATAGAAATTGCCCGCCCCATTGCAATCGTGTCCGCCTATGCAAGCGACCCCGACCACACGCCTGATTGGTATGTGAACATCCAGCAAATCGAATGGAAAACGCCCAAGCCACTTGCCTTGGGAACGCAATTGGGATTTGAAGCGCATTTCCTAGGCAGGAGATTGGTGTATGTCTATGAAGTCGTGGAATTACAACCTGGCAAGCGGCTCGTGATGCGCACCTCCGACGGGCCTTTTCCGATGGAGACGACCTATGAATGGACCCGCATCAATGGCAAGCTCACCAAGATGACCCTACGCAACCGAGGCAACCCGACGGGCTTTTCCAAGCTGTTTTCGCCGTTTATGCAGATGGCGATGCGCAAAGCCAACCACAATGATCTGAAGTTGCTGAAGTCCATCTTGGAGGAAAAACCTGCATAGAATCGGCACAGGGAATGATTTTGAGAAATTTTTGATTGAGCTTCGCTGATTTTGCCTTGCGGGCCACAACCTTTTCGTATTTTTACGGTTTACGCTCTTTTGCGAAAGGCGGCGTGGAACGTCGCACTGTTGGAATTCAAAGTTTGATGCAATTAAGGATATGAACACCTATTATAATCCAGAAGACCTCAAGAAATTCGGCAACATTGGCGAGTTTGACAAAACACTTGCCGACAAGTTTTTTGATTATTACGGCGAGGTTTTTAAGGAGGGTGCCCTCACCGCGCGCGAAAAAGCGCTGATCGCGCTTGCTGTTGCGCACACCGTGCAATGCCCGTATTGCATCGACGCCTACACGCACGATACCTTGGAAAAAGGCTGCACAGAAGAACAATTGATGGAGGCGGTGCATGTGGCAGCGGCCATTCGTGGTGGTTCATCCTTGGTGCACGCTACGCAGATGATGGGCCACGTGAAGAAAGTGATGATGTAATGAAGTCACTCTTGGCACAAGGGCACATGCTTGCAAAAAGCACCGCCCAACTCCAGAAACTCAACAACGACGGCCGTGAGAAGTTTGCACACAAACTTCATGCGATCGGCATGCCCAGTTTGCGGCCTACGGGGATCGACATTTTCCAAATGAACATGGGGAAGATGTGCAACCAAGTCTGCAAACATTGCCATGTCGACGCGGGCCCTGACCGCAAGGAAATCATGACCCAGGAGACCATGCAATTGTGCTTGGACATCCTCGCAAAGCATGATATTCCCATGGTCGATTTGACGGGTGGCGCGCCAGAAATGAATCCGCATTTTCGTTGGTTTGTGGAGGAGGCGAGCAAGCTCGGCAAGCATATTATGGATCGCTGCAATCTCACGATCATCGTCGCAAACAAGAAATACCACGACCTGCCGCAATTTTTTGCGAAGCATAAGGTGGAGGTAATATCTTCGCTGCCACATTACACAGCAGGTCGCACCGATCGGCAGCGCGGCGATGGCGTGTTTGAGAGTTCGATTGAGGCACTGAAAATGCTCAATGAAGTGGGCTACGGCGTCGAGGGCACGGGCTTGAAGCTCAATCTCGTGTACAATCCGACTGGCGCATTGTTACCCGGTCCGCAGGGCGAATTGGAAGCCGATTACAAGAAGGCGCTCAAAGCCAATTTTGGCATTGAATTCAACAATCTTTTTGTGATCACCAATATGCCGATCAGCCGCTTTTTGGATTATTTGATCCAAAGCGGAAATTATGAGGATTACATGCAAAAATTGATCGATGCATTCAATCCGAGCGCCGCGACTGGGGTGATGTGCCGCAATACTTTGTCGGTCGGTTGGGATGGTTATTTGTACGATTGCGATTTCAACCAAATGCTCGACATCAAGGTGGACAGCAATGCGCAACATTTGCGTGATTTTGACTTTGAAGGATTGCTGCATCGCGATATTGTGGTGGATCAGCATTGCTACGGATGCACGGCGGGCCTGGGTTCGAGTTGCGGCGGACAGGTGGTCTGAGGTTTGGCGGTCGGCTTTGTGGGATGCTTCAGTCTGCGACGTGGATTGAGTTTTGGGGCAAATTGCCATTTTGGGAGGTAATTGCTTCTGGATTGCAAAAATATTTTCCTAAAATGCAATTATTGTTTGCTTTTTGCAAATATTGTTGTTATCTTTGCTTCATCAAATCAAAACCCATAAGGGGAAAGGAATGAGGAGCATGGATAAGAACGAAAGCAGTTATGCAATTTTATTTGAGCAACACAAGGTTCGCCGCATCTTTGATGCGGAGACCGGGACTTGGTGGTTTTCTGTGGTGGACATCATTCAGGTGTTGACGGAAAGCTCCAATGCACGCGATTATTGGTTCCGGATGAAGGACAGGGTGCGGCAGGAGGACGGCAATGAACTGTCGACACTTTGTCGACAGTTCAAAATGAAGGCCACGGATGGCAAAATGAGGCTTACGGATACCTCTAATGTAGAAGGACTCCTACGCATCATCCAGTCCGTCCCCAGTCCCAAGGCCGAACCCATCAAGTTGTGGCTTGCCAAGGTCGGCTATGAGCGCATGCAAGAGCTCGCAGACCCGGGATTGGCGGTCGTGCGCGCAAGGGAGACCTGGCAAAAGTTTGGCCGGGACGAAAAATGGATCCAACATCGCTTGATGGGTCTGGAAACGAGGTTGAAGCTGACAGAGTACTGGGCCAATCACGACATCAAGCATGGAAGTGAATTTGCACTGCTCACCAATGTGATTCACATGGAGTGGTCGGATCTCACCGTGAAGCAGCACAAGGCACTGAAGGGGTTGGAGAGCCACAATTTGCGGGATCACATGACCGAGGCGGAATTGATTTTCACGGCTTTGGCTGAGCTATCGGCAAGGCAGATCGCAGAGCGGGTCGAGGCAACGGGAATGGAGGAAAACAAAGTTGCCGCAAAATTGGGAGGCGGGATCGCCAAGAATGCCAGAATCGCACTAGAAGGTGCAACCGGATTGCAGGTGGTGAGTGAGGAGAATCATTTGCCAGGGCCGGAGGAGGGGGGTATTCGGCTATTGGATCCAGGAAGATGATTTAGTGAACGCCTTGAACCCAATTTGACAGGTGGAATAGTTCCGTATCTCCTTTTCAACCCTTGGTCAAAATGGCAGATGCAATGGGATCTGGGGAATATGATTTGAGGAAATAGGTCACCTTTATTTTCCCTTTGGACATTTTTTCGACTACCATTTCCACACCTTGGTCGCATTTGTCTTCGCCAAAAGTGAGATTTTCAACCATTCTGGCGGTTTTCCCAGTCTTATTTTCCATTTTCCAGTTCCCTCCGCACGATAGATCTGGGTATTCGATCTTTATATCTTCCAGATTTGTTGCGTCTAATTTGGCTTGCCATTGCATGCCATCAATCTGATCGCCAATGCCTTGCCATTTGCCTTTCAGCCATTTTGGACCTTGGGCATGACAACTGATCGCAATCGCCAAGATCCCTGCAAGTAGGATCAATTTTTGGAAGAATTTTTCTGACTTCATTGAATTTTGGGTTTTAATAAGAAAACAAAATTGACCTAATGATACTGTAGCACTTTTTCAAAAATTGAAACATTAGAATATTCCCGGGATCAGCCTAAACTTCACTTGCCCACGGTAGGCTGTCCAATACTCCCCATACTTCGCCGCACATTTTTCATCGTCGCGATAGGTGCGTTGCACGAGCAGAATGCACAGAAACAGGAAATAAAACCAAGGCAGGAACCATCCAAATCCAGCAGTGCATGACCAGAAAGCGGCCGCTGCCAGTTCGGGGATGTAGTGAAAATGGCGGGCAAGGCCCCAAAATCCGGCCGTGAGGAGCAGGTTCTCCTTCTCCTCGCCAGCACCTGTGACATATTTGGCGCGGATAAACGTCGCTGGCTTGCCCCAAATGTTGATTTTTCCATTTGCCTTGCGAAACGCCTGCCGCTGGTAATCGGCCCAATAATTCATCCAAATGCTCCCAGCACCGAGGATGAAGATGAGCACGGCGGCCCACCAAGGCATCATCCCATGGTGACTGACCATAAAAAATGCTGGCGAGCTGTACACCGCCGGCACCCAAACCAAGCAACCCCAACATATATAGTATCCCGCGCGGTCGGTGATGATGTCGGTCGAGCACATATAGCCCGCCTCCCAGATGTAGAACTTGGTCAAGTACATCACCAACAAGCCCGAGGTGACGAGGATCGCCGGATCAAAGTGACCGATCAAATCCCGCTGTGCAAAGGCAAATGAAATCGCAGCCAAAGCCCAACCCGTCATGCCGATGCGGCAATTGGTGAGCATCTTCACGTCGATGCCCCAAAATCGTGGATACAATTCCGTGCCCCAATAATAATCGAAGATGACATTGCCAGAGGTGCTGGCGTCGGTGCTGGAAGGCGCGAACCGCCCCTTGAAATACAATCCCAAGCAAAACAGCAGCGCAAAAATATTGAGCGCCGCCAGCAATTCCCCCCAGTGTGCATACAGGATTCCAGCTGGAAACCAGCCCATTCCCTCAGACGCAAACAGAAACAAGCCGATCGAAATGCCAAAGGAAAGCAGGCCATTGTCCTTGTATTGCGGCACGTTGCCCATCGGCGTGATCGGCCCTTGGTAGGCTTTGCCTGGCAAGACCTTCATCATCACGATTTGAAAGGGGATGTAGATCCCCAGGATCTTCCAGGCCGTGGGGCTGCCCCAGAAGTGGTTTAGCCAAGCGCGTTCAAACACCTCAGCGGGCCCCTGGCTCCAAAATGACGTGATGAGCTTCAGGATCGACCCGTCGAGCTGGGACAAGGCATACCAAATGAGCATGGCCGCCGTGGGGGTCGCGAGCATCAGGAAGAGTGCAAAAAGGGACTTCCCAATCCCGGGTTTGGCGTTCGTAAACTGGACTTCGGTGCCTTTCATGTGTGGAAAAGGTGATCGAGGCTGCCACCATGGCAGCAAGACGAAGGTATTGATTTTTTGCTTCAGCATGCAAATCATCCCCATCGATCTCAAATTGTCGCTAACTTTGTCATGGCTTGGGGCGCCGTGTCCCGACCGACCGGGCAGGTAGCCTTGGTGGTACACGTATTTGAAGGAATGCTTATGGACGGATTGCAAAATACTCCCGCAGACTGGTGGAAAAACCAACGCACCAACTATGTCTACGTCGCGATGGCAGCTGGAATCCTCTGTTTCCTCGCCTTCGCAGCCATCTGGGAGACTTTCTATGGCAAGAACGAAAAAGGGATGGACGGCCTGACCGTGATGGGAGGCATCCTGCTCACCATGTTGCGCAACCTCTTGATATGGGTGCCATTTCTGTTGCTGGAGGTCTATGCCTTTCGGCTGCTACCGATCATCGACCAAAAACTGAATCCGACAGGGGAGCAAGACACGCGTCGCCTCATCATGGTTTGCGCTTGCGTTTTTGTCTGTTTTTTCCCGCTACTCTTGCCAGCGATCTTGGTTTGGGTACACGGTTGAAAGCCTTGAATCTATTTGATCACATCACGAAATATGTCTACGATTTTTTGTTCCGGAAAATTGACAGCACTGATCGGGAATTTGGCACCTGCCAAAGAAGCGACGCAACCCATCGAAAAATTGTATGGCTGGAATGCCCATTTGTTTATGCTGGGAGGCAAGAAGTGCATCCTTTTCATGAACAAGGCCACGTACTATGTCTGTTTCAGACTGGGTGTCGCCAAGCGTGATCTCGCCAATCTCAGTGCATTTTTCCGTGATTGCCTCGTTCAGCAACTCAAGGCCGATCAATTGCTCGATTGGCCATTCTTGCAAGAATGGGGCGATCCCGCTGCCGAGCATAAATATTATGGCCCGGACAACGACAAGGTGATGGTCGGAACCATCAATCATGTGGTGCAGAACATTCGCTACGCTTATGACGGTCGCAGGGCGCTCTCTGCTGATTTGGAAGTGAGATATGGCCGCGTTTACAATGAGTACCCCACAGGTGCATTGAAACTCAAGACGCCGATGTATGAAATCGCTCGGCTCGCCAACGGTGGCGTGCCGGTACCACCCACGCCACCCAAAAATCCATTTGGGCTGAGCGACGACCCCAATCCCGAGTTTCGCATCGCTGAACCACTGTCTGATATCGTGCGCATCGGCGCTGAGAAGATCTTGCTACAATATTGCGACGATCGGATTCCTGACGAATACAAGGATGAGATTCGGCTCGCGTGCAGGTTTGAGGGAGACAGCGCAATATTGAGTGAGCAGCGCCCAGATTGGGAAGGCGGGCCCAAGTGGTCAGACATGGCCATCATCCGTTTTCGATACCACAAAAAGACCGCATGCTGGACGGTCTACTGGTGCGACAGCCACCACGCCTGGCACCTCTGCGATGATTTTGAACCCAATGAATCGCTCCAGGAATTGATCGACGCGGTCGATGATGATGACAGCGCGCGGTTTTGGGGCTGAAAAGCGTTTTGATCCGTGCCTACTTTGCCCCATTTTCCTGATCTTTGGAAAGAGAATGATAGAAAAGGCCCACGGTTTTGGCTGTGCTTGCAGACGGATTATGGTTTAGAAGAAGAAGCGAAATCGATCGAAAAAGAACTTGCGGCGATTCCGCAGGTGATCCATTGCGAAGAGTGATTGTGGAGGGCACTGATCTTACGTTGAATACGGCTACGAATATTTGAAAATGTAATGGTTTTTGTTTACCTAGAGAAATGAAAAATATCAAAAGCGGACTGCAGTTTTTGCGACCTCTTCAGCCTTTCAAGGTATTGCTCTTGTTTGGAGCCTTTTCTTTAATGATCGGGTTCGTCTCGAGTTGCCGCCGAAGTTCAGGGGCTGATAACGAAGCATTACAGTACTTGCTGGATTCTTTGCGTCAAGACTCTATTCGGATTACCAACGATCAAGCGGCTGGATCGAATGAAGCTGGAACCAAGGGGAATACTGCTCAAATCGATGTAGAAAATTCAGAAAGCACGAGCATCAGGGATGAAGCCGCAGAATCCGTCTGGCGTAAGCTTATTGGCCTTCATTTCAAGATATTGTTCCCGGATTCTTGGGAACGCGATCTCTACATAACCCCGGGGATTGAGTTTCGCATTCGTGTGCCGATGGTCGAAGCGGATGATCTCTTTCAGGAAAGCCTCAATTTGGTCTCTCAGCCGGTCAAGGAAAGTACCACATTGGCAACCTACGCTGAAAATGGGCTACAGCAAATCAAGGAAATGTATCCAAATTGCAAGATCATTGAAAATGCACCTGTCAAAGGCCCAAATGGTACCTATCATCGAATCATCTACAAGGCGGGATTGATGGAAATGCAACTTGAACAATGTTGTTGGGTCAAGAATGGCATTGGTTGGGTAATGACCTTCACGAGCGACGAAGCGCATTTTCATGAATTTGAGGAGGTCTTGCAAAAGGTCATGGATTCTTTTGTGACGGACTGATTCTGCTTGCAGAGCTATTTTTCGCATCAATCCCTTTTTGAGCTGGGAATGCTAGACCGATTTTGATTTGGAAGTAGGGGAGGTTGCTATTCAGGCTGAATCGGAACTGATCCCGCAGGTGATCCATTGCGAGGATTGAGCGATTCGCAACCAAAATTTTCCCTATCTTCGCCTTACGAAAGCAAGAATTAGGGGTGCCCTGATGCCAAGGCGGCAGGACTGAGATCATACCCTCCATACCGGAACCAGGTCATGCTGGCGTCGGGAAATTCGGAACGGTTGGCGAAAACCCTTTTTCCTGCAACGTGTTATTGGTTTCATCAAAGGCTCCCAAGGCCACACCAAAAGCGTTATGATCGAGGAAAAAGGTTCGAATACAACATCTCACAATGGTAAATCCGGCCACGCCGTGAAGCCAAAGGGCATCACGCACGCGCCGATTTCGGGTTCGGAAAAGGTCTACGTCGGCGACCTCAAGGTGCCGATGCGTAAGATCTCGCAGGCGCCTACCCGTGGCCACAACGGCGCGCCAGCAGAGGAGAATCCCCCCATCTACGTCTACGACTGTTCAGGCCCCTACACCGACCAAAATGCCGACATCGACATTTACCAAGGCCTGAAACCATTGCGCGCCGCATGGATCGAGGGCCGCGCCGACACCGAGCGACTCGACGGGCACAGCAGCAAATATGCGCAACGCCGCGCCAGCGATGCCAAGGTCGATGAGATCCGTTTCCCGCACATTCCCAAGCCCTTGCGCGCCAAGGCGGGCATGAACGTGTCGCAGATGCACTACGCCCGCAAGGGCATCATCACGCCCGAGATGGAGTATGTCGCCATCCGTGAAAACCAGATGATCGACGCCTACAACGCCGATTTGCGCAAGCAACACCCCGGCCGCAATTGGGGCGCTGCGACCCCCAAGACCCACATCACCGCCGAATTTGTGCGTGAGGAAGTCGCCCGTGGCCGCGCGATCATCCCCAACAACATCAACCACCCCGAGAGCGAGCCGATGATCATCGGCCGCAATTTCCTCGTGAAAATCAACGCCAACATCGGCAACTCAGCCGTGAGCTCGAGCATCGAGGAAGAGGTCGACAAAATGGTTTGGGGCATCCGCTGGGGCGCCGACACGATCATGGACCTGAGCACGGGCAAAAATATCCATGAGACCCGCGAATGGATCATCCGCAATTCGCCGGTCCCTGTCGGCACCGTGCCGATGTACCAAGCGCTCGAAAAAGTCGGCGGTAAGGCCGAGAATTTGACCTGGGAAATCTTCCGCGACACGCTCATCGAGCAGGCCGAGCAAGGCGTCGATTATTTCACGATCCATGCGGGCGTGTTGCTGCGCTACATCCCGCTCACAGCCAATCGCGTGACGGGGATCGTGAGCCGCGGCGGATCGATCATGGCCAAGTGGTGCCTCACGCACCACAAGGAGAGCTTTTTGTACACGCATTTCGAGGAGATTTGCGAGATCATGAAGGCCTATGACGTCGCCTTTTCGCTCGGCGACGGCCTGCGTCCCGGCTCCATCGCCGATGCCAACGACGCAGCACAATTTGCTGAGCTAGAGACGCTTGGCGAATTGACCCAAATCGCCTGGAAGCACGATATACAAGTCATGATCGAGGGCCCCGGCCACGTGCCGATGCACATGATCAAGGAAAACATGGAAAAGCAGCTCGAAATCTGCCATGAGGCGCCGTTTTACACACTCGGCCCGCTCACGACCGATATTGCGCCCGGCTACGACCACATCACGAGCGGCATCGGCGCGGCCATGATCGGTTGGTTTGGTACGGCGATGCTCTGCTACGTCACGCCCAAGG
>JANMIM010001082.1:0-5682 GCA_031375795.1 Bacteroidota bacterium | reverse complement strand
GCCGCCGGATCGAGCGAAGCCGGGTCGATGTTCATTCCGGCACCAGGCTGGAAGATGTTGGCGACCAGCAAGCCACTTTTTGGGATCTGCCTCGGTCACCAGATCCTGTGCCGGGCACTTGGATTGGGCACCTTCAAAATGCATCACGGGCACCGAGGCATCAATCACCCCGTCAAGAACCTGCTCACCGGCCAGAGCGAGATCACCTCGCAAAACCATGGTTTTGCCGTGAGCCTCGAGGAAGCTGAAAGCTCCCCCTTGGTCCAGGTCACGCACATCAACCTCAACGACGGCACCTTGGAAGGCATCCAAGTGGTCGGCAAAAATGCCTTCTCAGTCCAATATCACCCCGAAGCCTCCCCAGGTCCCCACGACAGCCGCTACCTTTTCGACCAATTCATCGCAATGCTAAAAAAGTAGGAAAAAAATGAGGGGAATGCTTGCGGATCGGGAAAAAGGATGTATATTTGTGGAGGATATAAAAAAAGAAGGGAGGAACCGTGCGGTTTGTAGATGTAACCAACGACATCGCGTTCAGGAAAATATTTGGCAACCCACAAAAGCCGACAAGCCTGATCTCATTTTTGAATGCAATACTTGAATTGAAAGGGGAGCAACGCATAGCAAGCGTCACGATCACCTACCCCTATCAATTTCCCCGGATAGCCGGCGAGAAAGCCACGATCATCGATGTGAAGGCCACGGACCAAGTGGGCCGGCATTTTGTCGTGGAAATGCAAGTACCCGACGTAAACGGATTTGCCAAGCGCGTGCAATACTACGCCTACCGAGATTACTCAATGCAAATCAACAGAGGGGACGAGTATCGGCTTTTGAATCCCACGCACTTCATAGGCATCTTGGATTTTGAATTTTCCCGCAACCCAGGGTACATTAGCCATCACTTGGTGCTGGACAAGCATACCGGGGAGCACCTGCTAGCAGACGTACAATTTGTATTCATAGAGCTAAGCAAATTTCGAAAGACCGTCGAGGAATTGGAAACCGAGATCGATGCTTGGATCTATTTTCTCAAGAATGCAGAAAACCTGGAGGCGGTCCCTGACAATGTGACCGATGAAGGATTGATGCAGGCCTATCGCGAGGCTGATCGATACAGCTGGACCAAAGAGGAATTTTTGGCCTATGACGATCAATACATTGCTGCTGAGGATGCCAGGGGATTGGTGGACAAGGCAGTGATGGAAAATCAAGTGATCAATATCCGAAACCTATTCAGGCATGGCACAGTGCCCATCAACCAGATTGCCGCTATTTTCAACGTTTCCGAGATCTTCGTGCGGCAGGTGATTTATGAAATGGATGCCGCTTGACGGCTTGGTATGCATCGGTGGAGAACAAAGAAGGTGCCTTGCCATTGCGTAGTGTGGGTACTAGAATTGGAATGTAGCTTGGTCTTGTCCCAAAGATTCTCGGGCTTTGATTCTTGGATTTGCGTGAGGTCTGTTTTCCCTCAGATCGACATTTCCCACATGTCATAATGGCTGTGTGACATGCCCATCGCTTGGTACACCTGCTGGGCGACGGCATTGTCTCGCTCGACGTACAAGCGAAGTTCACGGGCGCCATTTTCCTTGGCCATCCGCTCGACTTGTCGGAACAGGGCCTTAAAAACACCTTTGCTTCGGTATTCAGGCCTTACGTAAACGCTTTGAAACCACCACATTTCACCATTCCTCCAATCGCTCCACTCAGATGTGACCATGAGGCTGCCGGCAAGTACACCCGCGATTTCGGCGATGAGGTAGAAGCCCTTGTTGCGGTCGTGCAACAGGGCGGAGACGCCCTTGGCAAGGGTCGTGTCATCGAGTCGCCGCTGCTCTGTTTCCCAGGCCATCGATTGATTGTTGTCGATCAGCGCTTGCAAGTCGGCTGCGTTTGCCGGGCGAATGGAGATTTCTGGAGTCATCATGGCGATGAAGATAGTATTTCCTGCCCAATTCTCAGACGTTCGCCCACGATGCTTGTGAATAACTGGCGGCCATGTATTTTTCTTTTTACTTAAGTTTGGCCGAAATTCTAAAACACAAAAGCTATTTCAATGAGTGCAATTGTTCATATCAGCAGCCGGGAGATCCTGGATTCGCGGGGCAACCCAACTGTGGAAGTCGAAGTGATGACTGAAGATGGTTCGGTAGGTCGTGCCGCAGTGCCATCGGGGGCCTCGACGGGCGCCTTTGAGGCCGTCGAGCTGCGTGACGACGACCGCAACCGTTACATGGGCAAGGGTGTGCTGCGCGCGGTGGAAAATGTCACCGAGCTCATTGCCCCTGAGATCGTCGGAACTGATGTCGAGGATCAGGCACTGGTCGATCGGATCATGCTGGAACTCGACGGCACCGACAACAAGGCCAGGCTGGGTGCCAACGCTATCCTGGGTGTGTCGCTCGCCACTGCACGTGCCGCAGCCATGGAGCAAGGCGTGCCCTTGTACCGCTACCTGGGTGGCGTGAATGCACGTACCCTTCCGGTCCCGATGCTGAACATCCTCAATGGTGGCGCCCACGCCGACAACAGCGTGGACATCCAGGAATTTATGGTCATGCCGGTCAAGGCGGAGAGTTTTGCGCAAGCCCTGCGCATGGGAGCCGAGGTTTTTCACACCTTGAGGAAAGTCCTCAAGGACAAGGGGATGAGTACAAACGTCGGCGATGAGGGCGGCTTCGCACCCAATCTGCCCAGCAACGAGGCAGCGATCCAGACTGTGATCGAGGCCATCGAAAAGGCTGGATACCGCCCTGGCGAAGACATGTGGATCGCCATCGATGCAGCAAGTTCGGAATTCTACGATGCCGAAAAAGGACTGTACGTTTTCAAAAAATCGACCAAGGAGAGCCGCACGAGTTCTGAAATGGTCAGCTTCTGGAAAGACTGGTGCTCCAAATATCCAATCGTGAGCATCGAGGACGGTCTGGCCGAGGATGACTGGGCTGGCTGGAAAGAACTCACCCAGACGCTCGGTGGCAATGTGCAACTGGTCGGCGACGACCTGTTTGTCACCAACGTGCAGCGCCTCAGCAGAGGCATCAACGAGGGAATCGCCAACTCGATCCTGGTCAAGGTGAACCAAATCGGCACGCTCACCGAGACCATCAACGCTGTGAACATGGCGACGCGCAATGGTTTTACGAACATCATCAGCCACCGGAGCGGGGAGACCGAGGACACATTCATCGCAGACTTGGCGGTGGGGCTCAACAGCGGCCAAATCAAGACCGGATCCGCGTCTCGCAGCGACAGGATAGCCAAGTACAATCAGCTGTTGCGCATCGAGGACCATCTGGGGGAGGTCGCCGAATATGGCGGATCGATGTTCAGATATTTGAGATGATGATGAAAAAGCTCGCCAAGATATTGCCCTATTTCCGCAACTTCTATGTCGTCGTGGGCGTGATTGCTGCCGTGTGGATCCTGTTTTTTGACCGGTACAACTTCATGGACCGGTTGCAGACCCAAATGCGGCTCAAGGATTTGCGCTCCGACCTCCTGTTTTACCGCGCCGAACGCGACAACATCGAGGAGACGCGCGAGATGATGGAGAGCGACATGGGAGAGATCGAACGGTTTGCGCGGGAAAAATACATGATGAAGCGCGACAACGAGGACTTGTTTCTGATCACCTCTGAGTGATCGGCAGATCGTTGATTGTTGCGGATTGCTTTCTGAAAAGGCAGTCCAATCTTTCGAGATTGGGCTGCCTTTTTCCAAAAACGGCATGCCGACCACCCGGCGACCAAAGGGTGGTATGGAATTTGCTAAGGCAGATCATTGGGAATTGACCCTTGGCGTTCTACCTTTGCCATTGCGAAATCAAGCTTTTGAAAGTATTTGGGATCATTTAAAAACACGAAAATTGCGAAAAGCTTAGTGCCCGCAGCCGCTGTGGCCCTGATTCTGCTTGCCCTCGCCTTGCTTTCATTTCCCACCTATTTCAAAACCAGCTTTGGCATCCCACGGATTGCAGGAAAATTGGCGGCATTCTCTGCCCTCGTACCTGCATTGATCGTGCTACGAAAGTCCAAATACAAAGACATGTTGGTGTCGGGCGGCATGGCGTTTGTGCTGACCGGCTGCGTCATCTTGTTTCTCGGATTCCCGGGATTCACGGAAAGGACCATTGGCATCACCAGAGGGGCGAGTGCCATGGCCTCCTTCTTCTGCCTCTCGGCGTTGAGCCTCTACATCAACCGCAAGAAGATCCACGCCCTGATCTTGAAGTCCTTCATTGGGCCATTTGTAGTGGCTTTTTCGGTGATTTTGTTTGTGCTCGTGCTCCAATTTCTAGCCAAATACATGGAGGACATTGTCGGGAAGGGGCTCGGGGCAGAGGTATTGCTCAAGGTCTTTGGCCTGGCATGCATCACCACCGTGACGATGGCATTGCCCTTGGGGGTGCTGCTGTCTAGCTTGCTCACGATGGGCAACCTGGGCGAGCGCTACGAGCTTGCGGCCATGAAATCGGCGGGGATCGGCCTGTTCAAATCCATTCGGCCACTCGTGCATGCGACCTTGGTGGTGACGGTGGCGAGCTTGTTTTTTTCGTTTTACATGATGCCCATGGCTAACCTCAAGCTCTACACCTTGTTGTATGACTTGAGCCGTGTGAAGCCGACATTTGCCCTGAAAGCCAATCACTTCTACAGCGGCATCGACGGCATGGTCGTGCATGTGGGAGACATCAACCGCGAGACCGAGGATCTGAGCCGCATTCGCATCTACGACCACTCCCAATCTGTCGGAAACAACAGCATCACCGTCGCAGCTACGGGAAAAATGTTGCCCTCCGAGGCGACCGGGTACCTCGACATGACCTTGTACAATGGCATCGTCTTTGATTTCAAGGGGCCAGAGGCGGTTGGGGTCAAGAACGACCAATGTCAGCGTTTTTTCTTTGACACGCTCCACTATGTCGTGCCCCTGGAAGGTTTCAACCTCGAGGAAAGCGAGGAGGACCCCTTTCACACCCACCAGTACATGCTCAATTTCTTTGAGCTCGACGATGCCATCGATAGCATCTATGGCAAGCAAGGCAAGTATTTTGAGGAATACCGCGACTTCAACCGCAAATATGTCCACGTCGACACGGTTCTCAACATCAGCTATCGCGAGGCCATGGCACGCGACACCGTGATCTACGGAGCAGATGGCAGGATCGATGCCAACATCGACAAGCCGGTACATGACTGGTTTCCAGAGATGAAGCCCAAGGACCTGCTCACCACGACGATCAACCAGGTGCAGGCGGTCGCCAATTATACCAAGGTCATGGAGGATCGGCTCAAGCGTGAGGAAGACAAGGCCCGCAAATTCAAGATCGAACTGCATATGCGCCTGATGCTTCCTGCCAGTTGCTTGGTGTTTTTGCTTCTGGGTGCCTCGCTGGGGGCGATCATTCGCAAGGGCGGCATTGGGATTCCGGTTTTGTTCTCGATATTTTTCTTCATCCTGTTTTACATTTTGATGATTCAGGGGAAGAAGTTTGCGCGTGATGAGATCTTGCCCTTGTGGGCGGGCGCGTGGCTACCTGTCCTGGTGATGGGGCCCTTGGGCTTGTTTTTCACCTACCAGAGCGCCACCGAATCGAAGTTGCTCTATGGCATCAACTTCTACAAGATCGGCCGGATCCTTTTTGGATGGTTGCCTTGGATGCGCAGGAAAAGA
>JANMIM010000191.1:0-2395 GCA_031375795.1 Bacteroidota bacterium | reverse complement strand
CAGTATCAGGCCCTGCCAAGCTCATATTGGGGTTGGTGAGCTGGGTTCCCAATCCAACGTAAACGGATTGGACGTGGGTGCTGGGAAAAGAAAAGGTCGGGCAGTCTTGTTGCAAAGTGATCCAGTGTTGGCCCGAATTTGGCGTATAGACCTTGATGCTGGAGCCGTTGTTTTGAAGCAAAACGAGGCCGCCGCTCAAGCTCCAATTGTAAATCGCCCCGGGAGGGGTGTTCTGGGCATAGAACGTCACTGTACTGTATTTGCAAGTGTAGTTCAAATTGTTGGTCATCGCCGTGCAATTTTGAGCATGCAGCTTGCCCCAACAAAGCCCGAAGAACAACAAAAGCAATGGGAAAATCCTAAGTGTACGCATTGAATGTTTTTGTTGAATTAAGAACTCAAGTTAGGCAAAATTTTGAGATTTCCAAGGGGGGCGCCTCATCACAAGGCAAATCGGAAAGGGCCATCAATCAACAAGCGCCCGATTTCCGTTTTCCGGAAACCGAACGCTTGCTTCATTTCCCCCAAAGCATTGCTGCGATGGGCACCCGCCACGCTTACAAATCAATCACAATTCCCACCGAAGGCAACAGGGTACCCACGGTATTCTCGATCAACCGCATCTGGTAATGGCCGGGCTTGGCAGGATCCAAGACTGGGGCGCCGTTGTCGTCACGCACTACGTCCAGCGTGGGAATGCCCGGGCTCTGGAAGTTGTAGGCGTTTTGCATGTCCAAATACAGGTTGAGTGACCATTTTTTGAAGAACCACTTCTTGTCCAACCGCACATCCATGCTGTGTGAGGGTCCCAAGCGCTCCGTATTGAGGCGGGTATAGTCGGGAATACCCTGCCCGGTGATGTTCCAGGTAGAGATCATGGAACTGCGATCAATGTCATAGGGCGTCCAGGGGTTGCCGCCATACAAGCGCCAGCGCACGCCGAGTTCCCAGTTGCGCTTGAATTTCTTGCCAAGCACCGAGGTCACGATCACGCGGTTGTCCCAGGAGCTGGGCTTGAAGACACCTGAGCTGTCGGTGAATTCGGAACGTACATAAGTTAGGGACAGGATCCCAAAAAAGCCCTTGAAAAGCTTTTGCTGGGCGCTGAATTCCAGACCGTAGGCGCGGCCTTCGGAGGTCGAGGAGACCGGCGCATTGCCCACGACCCCAAAGTCGCCGCCCAGGTTCGCCAGGGAAATCTGCTGCTGCGTGAGAAAGGGATAGTTGTTGTAGCGCTTGAAGAATCCCTCAACGGTGAAGCGTGTGTTGAACTTGGTATTGTATTCAAACCCACCCACGATGTGCTTGGAGCGAATGTACTTCAGCCCATTCTCGCGGTTCACCAATTCGCCGGTGCCATCACGGAAGCCCATGGCGGTGTAGGCCGGGAGTTGATAATAAATGCCGGTGTTGAAGTTGAAGCTGAACCTCGGCTTGATGACGTAGCTCAAGGAGAATCGCGGAGACACCTGCTCCAGCGGATTGGCGGTCTCCTTGGAGTAGCTCGTGCCGTCCATGCGCAAACCCAGGGCCATGATGAGGCGATCGTCGGCAAACTTGCGGCTCAAGTTTCCAAAGACACCGTATTTGTGCAAGTCCAGCCCGGTGTTGTAGGTGATCGTGTCGATGCCCATGGGCGTCGAGATGCGGTTGTAGGTATCGTTGGTGTACTTGGCAAACTCGTAGCTTGCGCCATACACGAGCTTGAACTTGCCTTGCCGCACGTTGTGCTCGATCCGGAACTTGTTTTCGATTTCACGGGAGAGGTAATCCAAGATCTTGCCGTCGGGATTGGTCTCGTCGTTGTCCTTGAATTTGATGCTCTTGTTGTTCAGCATGTTGCGGCTCGCAACGATGGTGAGGTAGCTATTTTCAAAGAAGTGCTTGAAGTTGGCGCCGACGGTGTAGTTCCACTGCGTGTTCACCGGCAGGTACCCCAGGATGTATTTTTGCTGGTCGGTGCTGTCGGCCTCCAGGTTCAATGCAAAATCGTCGATGGCACCCAGACCGATCACGGTGATCTCACTCTTGGCGCCCAGCTTGGTGCGTGTCTTGAATTGGAAGTCGTTGTAGGTCGGGAGGAATGGCAAGCCAAGGGCCTTGAAAAGGTAACCCAGGTATGACCTGCGCACCGAGGCGATGAAGGTTGTCTTCTTCATGATCGGTCCCTCGACCGTGAGGCCCAGGTCGCTGGAACCCAGCGTCATGTTGAATCCAAGCCTGTCCTCGCGGCCCGTCTTTTGCTTAATGTCCATCACCGAGCTCAGGGCATTGCCGCGGTCGCTGGGGAAGGCGCTGGTGTAAAAATCGACCTCGCGGATGAAATTCACGTTGATGAGGCCCACCGGCCCACCACTCGCCCCCTGGGTCGAAAAGTGGTTGATGTTGGGTACCT
>JANMIM010000153.1:0-7607 GCA_031375795.1 Bacteroidota bacterium | reverse complement strand
AGCGGCAAGAGCACCCTGGCAAACACTTGGTCGATCGGGAAGGCATAGTTGAGGGCCACATAGGAGACGGCATGTCCCAGCCGGATTGGATTTTCACCGTGGAGGCTATAGGCATACTCGAGCACGTCGCCCACACGCAGGTCCTCGACAAAGATCAAGGCACTCAATTCCCCGTCGTACATGTGTCGGTCTGAGCGCCGCTCCATCTGGATCACCGACAAGGCCTCCATATTCAGCCGGTCCAGCAGTTGCCCCGCCCGATACACCCTCAAATAGTGGATTTCCAAGGTCTGGTAGGCTGGGTCAAAGTCCATTTTCACTTCCGAAAAGGTCTCCAAGCCCTTTTCGTTCAAGATTTTTTCGCTCAGATGGTAAAAAGTCACGCCTTGCGGCTTGTGAACCTGAGAGTCGAAGAGGAGGGTATGCACGCCCTCCGAGACTTCGTTGGCGGGGATCTTGGCTTTCCAATCAGGCACGATGGGCGTCACCCAACCCGGCACTGGCGCGGTGCGAACACTGGGATGGCCTTGGGCTGAAACTTGCAATATGATCGCATAAAATACTGTAAGAAAGCATATTACGGCGCGGTATCTGAAGTGAAGTCTTGGCATTTGCTCAGCGAGTTTGATTGAGGTTGAATTTAACAAAATATCCAACGTTGGTTTCCGTGTTTTTTTCTTTCAACGGGACAAAACGCGGGCCTTGCAGGGACCCTATGGTTCGTTCGGGTTTGAGAAGGCATGGTTTGGACGGTTCATGCACAAATTTTTGCACCTCAGCCGCGCTTGGTGTAGCATTCAGTATTCGATTTTGCCGGATCGCGGTTTTGAGAGGTTTGGCAGGCGTCGGAGGATGTGAATTGAATTAACTTTGCAATGAAAACAAACCGGCATTCCCCAACAAACCCATTTCGGAGATGTTAAAATTGTCAAACGGCGCAGGAATTGCCGCAAATGTTCATAAAAACAAGCAGTAGCGAAGCAAAAACAGTCAACGATAACGAGTAAACCTCGTATGAACCTGCAAATTGATCTCGATAAATTGAAAAAGAATCAAAAACTAGAAAGCTGTTGCCTTGCAAAACGTTTGGCCTTGCGAGGCAGCAATCATGACCAAAGTCTCCTTTTGTCGTTTGGCAGATGAGATTGGTCAAAAAAGCAGGGTGGATCAAACAATTCTCAATGACACTCGTTGAAGATAGTACCCGAAGAAGAATCCTCAGACCTTGCTTATTTCCATAGACTTAACTGAAGGGAAGAAAAAGAAGATGAAGCAACTCAAAATTACCCAGCGTATCACAGACCGCGAATCACGGTCGCTCAACGCTTACATGAACGAAGTTCGCACCTATGGCAGCGTGAATGCCGACGAAGAGGTGGAGCTCGCCAACCGCATCGCACAAGGCGACGCGGCAGCACTTGATAAACTTGTGAAATCCAACTTGCGTTTCGTGATCTCGGTCTCGAAGCAATACCAAGGCTATGGCCTCACCTTGCAAGACCTCATCAATGAGGGAAATGTGGGCCTGATCAAAGCTGCCAGCAGGTTTGATCCATCGCGTGGATTCAAGTTCATCTCCTATGCCGTGTGGTGGATTCGTCAGTCGATCATCCATGCCATCTCGACCCAGGCACGCATGGTGAGGCTGCCGCAAAACAAGATGGCCGAGCTCAGGAAGATCCAAGAGGCCGGCATCAAGTTGGCGCAGGACTATGGCCGCGAGCCGACCACCGACGAGTTGGCACAGGCGATGGGTACATCGGCTGCAGCGATCGAGAAGGTGAGCAGCCTCAATTCCAAGCACGTGTCGCTCGACGCTCCGATGGTGGATGGCGAGGAAGGCACGCTCAAGGAGGTGCTCGTCGATGGCGCGCCCTTGGCAGACGAGGAAGTGATCCGCAACTCGATGTTGGAGGCCCTGGACGATTGTCTCTCGAGCCTGCGTCCCCGCGAGCGCGAGGTGATCATGCTCAGCTATGGCATCGGCACAGACATGCCGATGAAGCTCGACGATATCGCCGACCGCTTTGAGCTCACACGCGAGCGCATCCGTCAGATCCGCGACCGCGCGATCCGTAAGCTGCGCAACTCCAATGTAAGGCACCAAATGGCCGCCTTTATCTAAAAGGCGCGCTGCATCAAAATCAAAAACCCGACCCTCACCGGTCGGGTTTTTTGCTGTGGTTTCAAGCCGTTTGTCTGGAAAAACGATGGAGATTTGGGCTGGGGCAGCCGCGAGGGTGGGGATTGTTCGAATTGCGGGGAGGCAGTGCCAAGGCCCCCAGGCGCCCTCGAATGGTAGAGGATCGTTGTTTGGTGCTGTCCATAGAAATCGTCGCCTTGCCAGGCCATCACGACCTTGGTGCGGATCCATCTGCAAGGAGGCTTACCGAGCCTCGGTCCTGGATGAAGAGAGGTGAATGCGGCGGACTTCCTGTGAATCTAAGATATTGATAGTCAGGTATATGCCGTATGTGCAGGGCATGCCCTGCACATACAAGCACGAAATACGCTGCCCATACGAGCACGAAATACCCTGCCCATACAAGCACGAAATGCCCTGCCCATTGCACAAGACCGCCTTTCTAGGGACCAAATACCTTGTTTGTCAGCGCATTTTGATGGCGGGGGAAAGGAGCCTTCCTACGATCCATCAATGCAAAAACCCGACCATGGGCCGGGTTTTTGATATTGGTAATCTTGTCAATCAACCGATGGTTGATTCAAAGATCGATTTGCAACGAGCAAATTACTCAGCAGCAAAGGTGTAGGTCATTGCATCTTCCGAAACTTGGCTGTAGCCAGTGTCGGTGATCGTCCTCTTGTACTTCATGTCCACGACCAATTCCTTGCCGGTGAGGCGTGTCACGGTCCAGACACCGCTGGCAGGGCCGTCGTTGATCAAGATTTGCGACTTCTTTTGGTCGTCGTTGAGCCACTGCCATGAGCCTTCGCCGATGTCGGTGCTGGTACCTTCTGACTCAGACCAAGACAGCAGGCCGTCTTTTTCAATCGTCATGGACAAGGTGTAAGCAATCGTAGATGTGGAGCCGGGGTTGTCGATCTCCGTCCAGATGGTACCGTTGTAGGTAGACGTGGTGGTGGTCGTCGTGGTGACGTTGGCGATGGTGATGATGTCAGAGCTTAGGCCGTTGACGGTAGACAGCTTCCAGGTAGCCATGATGCGGCCATCACGTGAAGCCAAGGATGCTGGATCGTCGGCACCGACTTTGCAACCAAAAGCGACAACCATCATCAAAGCGACGGTAACTGCAATCGAAATGTGTTTTTTCATAAAAATATTTATTTGGGTTTTTAATTCGTTGGCAAAGGTAGACTAAAGAATCCTGAAGTGCAAAGTTATTTTATGAAAATGCTGAAATAAAGGGAGTTGCAACCGAATATGCTGGTTGGGGCGGCCTAATCGTCGGTATTTGAAACAATCATCGTAATTTTCCGAGACTTACCAAATTGTTTGCCCCATGAAAAGGTTCCTCACATTGTTTTGTGGCTTCATTGTGTGTCTTGCGCAGCTGCATTTGACGGCCCAAATGACCCAAAAAGAACTGCTTGCGCCGATTTCTGAAGTGAAATTGCACCTCAGCGGTGCCGAGGTGGGGAGCAAGGTCTCCTTGGTGCTACAGCCCGGCCGCAACCACTTCCTGATTCCCGATCTCTCCTCCAAGATTTATCCGCAGACGATCCAAGTCGCTTGCTCCCACGATTATGTATCGATCGTCTCCGTCACTTGCAAGACCAACTTCCTGCGCAAAAGCAAAGAAGATCAGCGCATTACATCGCTCAAGGACTCCGTCGACTGGGTCAAACGCAAGATCATGGGCTACAACGACGAGAAAGGCGCCTTTGACGAGGAACGGGAGATGCTGCGCCAAAATCGCCAATTCAAGGGCGATGACAAGACGCTCACGGTCGCCGAACTGAAAACAACGGCAGATTTTTACCGCGCCCGCATGGAGGAAATCAACAAGAACCTGAGTCGGCTTGCCCTGCTGTTGGAGGAAAGCCATCGCAAGCTCTTTGACCTGAAGCTGCAGCTCACCGAGCTCAACTCGGGCCTGCAACCGACTGCCGAGATCCACCTTGTATTGGAAGTGCCGCGCGCCGTGACGACAGATTTGGAATTGCACTACGTCGTCGCCGATGCCGGATGGTCGGCGATCTACGACCTGAAATCCCTCAATTTGAACGACAGCACGATCCACCTGAAATACAAAGCATCGGCGGTCAACAACACGGGCATCGATTGGAACAATCTCAAACTCTCCTTGTGTACCGCCGATCCGCTGCAGACGGCCACCCGGCCCAAACTCAACGTCTGGAACCTGAGTGAATACTCGCTGGAGGAGCAATTGGCAGGTGTGAACAATCAGGAGGTGCTGCAAAACAAGATCAACGCTGGCGAATATGCCGCACAGCGCAAGGGTCGCTCGGTGGATGATTGGAACCGTGTGATTTCTGACCAGAATCAACGGCTCACCGAGACCCAAAGGATCCTTGGAGAAGACTTTGACGCCAAGGTCGACTACGATACCGACCTCTACCGCCGCTACCAAGCCGAGCGCATCAATGCGCCGATCATGTCCCAGGGTTACCTCGACATCCCCGATCTGAATTCCGAGTTTCTGATTGCGACTCCCTATACGATTCCCGCCGACAAAAAGCCATACATCGTCGACATCGATTCTTTTACCCTCGCGGCCACCTACAAGTATTTTGCCGTTCCCAAGATGGACAAGGATCCCTTCCTGAACGCACAAGTGGTGGGTTGGGAAGACCTGCACTTGGTGAGCGGGCCCATGAACATCTACCAAGGGCGCAAGTACATCGGTCAGAGCATGATCGACATCCGCAACCTCAGCGACACCCTGAGCTTGAACATGGGCCGTGACAAGGACGTCGTCGTCACCTGCCTCAAGGTCAAGGGCAAGACGAGCAACCAATTGCTGGGCGGCACCAAGAAGTGGAGCACGGGCTACAACATCTCGGTGCGCAACAACCACGATTACCCGATCACCATCCAAGTCGAGGACCAGGTGCCGATCTCCAACGACAAGGAGATCATCGTGACCGTCGACGAGATGGGGGGCGCGACGTTTGAGGACAAGATCGGATTGCTCACCTGGAACATGACCCTGCAACCCAAGGAAACGCGCACGGTGGAATTTGGCTTCTCGGTCAAGTATCCCAAGAACCGTGCAGTGAGCATCCTTCCTCAACGAGGCACAAGGAGTTTGTACATCGATTCCATCTAGGCACTTAGCAAGTAGTTGATGGGCAGTCAGCAAGGATTGGGTCGCTGGGCGGCAAGGGAGGCGGGTGTCTGGGAATGGCTTTCCAAACATCGGATGGGCGTCTTGATCGCCCTGGTGGCCTTGAACATTGCGCTCAAGATCCCGTTTTTGGGCAGCTCCAGCCTGTTTTTGGACGAGGCCGTTGCCATCTTTGAAACCCAGGGTTCGATCTCCGACACGATTGCCTTTTCCGCCAAGGATCCCACGCCTCCGCAGTATTACCTACTCCTGGGCCTCTGGTGCAAGGTCTTTGGCATTTCGGAATTCAGCGCACGGTTTCCCTCGATGTTGTTCAGCGCCATGACCGCAGCGGCGATCTTTTGGATTGGCAATCGGTTTTCATCCACCCGCACTGGATTGTATGCCGCATTGGTGTTCACGTTTTCAAACGTGGTGATCGCTTTTTCCCATGAATCGAGGGCCTACGCCTTGGCGAGCATGCTCATGGTGCTTTCCTACGGGGCTTTCTTGGCGCTGGTGCATGCCCAAGATCGACACTGGAGGCCTGCACTGGCACTGGGTTTGGTCAATGTCTTGCTGCTTTACACGCATTACCTCACGGCGATGGGCATCGCAGCTGAGGCCATGCTTGCCTTGTGGATGCTGCGCGGCAGGCTCAAGGCCTTCCTACATTACGGGGTCAGTCAAGCTTTCGTGGTGGCGGCATGGCTGCCCTGGCTCATGATGAACCGGTCCCGGATCAAGGATTCCAAGGTCACATCCTGGCTTGAACCACCTGATCTTGAGAAGCTGCGGCTTGCCTTCACGGAATTTGCGGGCGGTGATGCCTTGGCGGTGATAGCTGCGATTTCCATCTTGGTGGGGACAATGGTCCTCATCGGGAGGTTTGTGAGGCGCAATCCTCCCGTGGAGAGCGGGTTCCCCACGCTGACCTATGGCGTTTGGTTCTTGGGAGCGATTGGCCTGCAGGTACTCGTTTCTCACGTGTACATGCCCGTGTTTGGCGTACGTTATGCGCTGTATGCGGTGCCCGGGGCGTGCTTGCTGCTAGGCGCGCTGTGGGCTTCACTGCCTGTTCCCGGCATATTGCGCAACGCCTTGGTGCTGGCTTACCTGGGCGTGGCGCTGTTGGGATTGAACCTCAATCCACAAAAAATCGAGCAGTGGCGAGATGCCGTCGCACAGGTTCGGGCCATCCAGGACTCCAAGACGGGCATGGTGATCAATGCCTATTACCAATCCGTTCCATTTGCCTATTACTACAACCCCGCCTATTTCAAGGATGAGCCTGGGAGCCTGCCCTTCCTGCTCGCCAATGACCACATCCATTGCGGCATGGATTCGTCGATCGTGCCGGTGATCGATGACAGCTTGATCACGAGCGTCATCTTGGTATTGTCCCATGACCAACTCGTCGATCCCGACGGCACGCTGATTGACTTCATGAACCGCCATTATTGTTTGAACCAGGTCTACAATTTTGCTGGAATCAGGCTCATGCGCTACACGGGACGGCCTTGCGACCAACAATCGGGGCATTTCCGGGCAGATTATGAAACGGTGGGCGACACGCTTGCGCCCGCGGCGTATGTCGAAGACCCCAGCGGCGAACTAGGCAACCATGTGACCTTGGTCTCGCCGACCACCGAATTTTCGGCGACGTTTGTCTTGGAGGCGCGACAAGTTTTTGATGGGGCCTTCAGGGCCGGCGAAGCCACGGTAAGGGCCTATGCCTTGGACACCTCCAAAACGATCACGATGGTCATCGTGATGGAGCACGGCACGGAATCTTACAATTGGCAAGGATTGGATCTCAACCCAGTCTTAAGAATCGGTGAATGGGTCGACTGCAAGATGCCGTTCAAACTGCCCGATGTGAGGGATCCCGCCGACAAGATCAAGTTTTATTTTTGGTCGGAGCATGGGGGAGAATGTTTGTTTGACGACCTCCAAGTCCAGTTTTGGTGAGCAGATCGCCAGCTTCTATCCATTGTTTGCCTGTGCTTCCCACAGATCCAGCTTGCGCTGCATCAGTCGCTCGTCGGCGATGCCAGCGACAACATTGTTGAAGAGGCGGGTGTGGAGATCAAACTGTCCTGTAATCGTGCTCATAAAAAATTGTATTTTTGGATGAATTGAACTTGATTTCCCGAATGACGAACGAGGGATCCACAATGGGACATTTTTGGAAAATAATTTTTAGCGGAAACCATTTTTTTGTCCCCACCCAAATGGGTAGTGGCAGGGCAGGCCCTGGCCCGACCGCACGTGATTGTCTAAAAATTGATTGGAAGAAATTTGCGATAAGCCATTAACCCAACGAAACCAGAAAAA